>JAILMZ010000142.1 GCA_024692105.1 Saccharofermentans sp. | reverse complement strand
TTATCCGAATTCACAAAAATACAGCGGGAATCTGCTCAGGCAATTGTATCAGCCGAAGAAGAAAACGAAGCCCAGCACGTGGAGCACCACGGCTGCGAGAACGAAGAAATGCCATACCATGTGTGAGAACTTGAACCTCTTGGAAGGTCCGAAGAAGATACCCACGGTATAGACAAACGCACCGGATAAGATGAGCCAGAAGCAGAGTGTCGAAGCGTTCGCATGGAACTCTCCGATCCTGAATATGATCGCCCAGCCCATTGCTGCGTAGAGGATGTATGTAAAGGCCTTGCCGACCTTTGTATGCGGATAAGTAAGAGCGGTTACGAGGACGCCTGCGACTGCCATCGCTGCCTCGAGTGCGAAAAGGACGGGGCCTGAGACGGGACCTAAGAACCTGATGCAGACGGGTGTGTATGCTCCGAGGATAGCGAAGTATGCGACGGACCTGTTGAGTTTGTCCATGATCCTCTTATGAGGCGTGCCGTGCTTCATGAAGTGATAGATCGTCGAGAACAGGAGCGACAGCACCAGAGTGATTATGAATGCGGAGATACCGATGACAGCCAGGACAATTGAAGTCTGCGTGGCACCTTCTGCCGCACTTGCACTGACATACGCATTGATAGCCGCAAACGGAAGGAGACAGAGAAGAAGAAGCGCAGGAACACCTGCAGTAATGGAGTTGCCCACTTCCTCACCGAATGTCTCATATGTCTTGTGAAGACCGCGCTTTACTGCACGGCGGGAGCTCTCAAACCATGTAAGATCCTTGAGGCCTTCCTCAAGGGGATCTTCTCCGGTCGTTGCAGCGTGCTTGATATCGTCACTGCCCGCGACGAAGGTTTTCCAGAATTTCTTGTTCTTTGCCATTTATATGAAAGCTCCTGTTCCTAGATAAACTGTAATATTTTACAAGGACTTATATCTGTTTTCAACTACGCGTGTCAGCATGCCTTATTCATTGAACTTCGGCGGTTCCGGTGCGCCCAGGATGATAACGTCATCAGGCTTTGAAGGCGGCGGTCCGAACTGTATGACATCATCGGTCTTGGGTGCTGCCTTCGGGGCGCCGAGCTGGATAACATCGTCTGTTGCAGGCTTTGCCTTGGGTGCTCCGAGCTGTATGACTTCTTCCTTCTTCTCAGGCGCCTTGATGTGTACCGGTCTTACGGGAGGTTTGACCGAAGGCTGCTGCTGTGCAGTTCTTGCCGGTTGGGGCGCGGGTTCAGCTTTTGGTGCCGCCTGCCTTGTAACATCAGCAGGCGATGCCGCAGATACCGGTGCGGATATGACAGTGCCTAAGATCTCAGGTTCCTGCTGTTCGTGCAGAGGCGGTTCCGAAGGAGCTTCCTGCTCAGGCTTTGCGCTAAGTCTGTCCGTAAGATACGCATTGCGGTAGAACCTTCCGACCTTGAAGATCAGGAGCCATATGAGCGACAGCGGAAGGATCCAGTATACCGTCTTGGAAGCAAAAACGTTGCCCATAAGCGCAGACACGCCTGCAAAAGGAGCCTGAACCATCGAATATATTCCCTTAAGGAGCATTGCCTTGATCTGTGTTCCGAGACCCGGATCGACCATCGCCTCAGCCGAGGGATGGAAGAGCGCCGGAAGGTATGCGAGCACGCCGTATGCCGCCAGACCGAAGTTGATCCATATCTTCTTGCGGTATGCACCCCAGATGGGCAGGAACAGCACGAAAAAGAGAAAGTACAGGAAGCTCATGCATATCTCAAGAGGCGTGAATACCCTCATGTCTATCCCGCCGTAGACAAAGTACGGCGGCGCGAAACACACGAACATCAGCGCTCCTGCGATAAGTCCGAGAAAAACGCATGTAAAGTAGTCTCTGCGCAAATCCTGATCTCTCCCGATAAAAAATATCCGGCCCGATTTGCGGACCGGCTATATTATAACAAATCTGAAGATTTATTATTTGCTTTCTTCTTCGTCGAACGGTCTTAAGTACCTGATGGTGATCGTCTTAGGCGTAACGCCCGCAGATGACAGGTGCATCCTGAACACTGCGTTCCTTGAATACATCATGAACTCGGATGTCTTGGTCACATCCTCACCGTTGCTTCCGTTCCAGGTGATTACTGCGACGGGGATGCTCGTGTAGTAGACGGTCATCGGGATCTGCGCAAGCGGATTGAGGTCCGAAGATGCCGTCATCGAGAACTCATAGACACCGGCCTTGTCGGCGGTAAATCCGAACAGGATGTCCCTGCCGGACAATACTTCCTGGCAGTTGATGGTGATCTCATCGCCTTCGAATTCGAAGAAGATACCTGCAGACGGATCGACATCATCCTCTGCAAAAGGACTGTTCTCGTGCTTGACGGTAACGCCCTTTCCTTCGACTCTTGCCATGGCGGGAGTGTTCATCGCAAACCTTAAGATGTTGGCTGCGTTTCTCTGAAGTTCTGCCCTGGTTATCTTGCCGTTTCCGGAAGTAAGATTCGCATATGTGTCAGCTTCATCTATCGCCGATCTCTCGACCGTCGTGCAGACCATATATACGTCGTTCTGTGATCTTGCCATGGCGGAGTGGTCTTCGAGAGAATACTCGGAAGTCTCTTTTCCGTCCTTGCTGATATACGCCCACCAGTCGCTCATCACAATGCCTGTAAATCCCCACTGCTCGCGGAGGATCATGGTGTTCTGGTCGTAGTTGCAGGCGCTGTATATACCGCTGATCATGTTGTAGCTGCTCATTACGCTCCTGGCGCCGCCTTCCCTGATGGCGATCTCAAAAGCGGGCAGATATATCTCACGCATCGCACGCTGTGACACAACGGAATTCATGAGACGTCTTTCAGTCTCGCGGTTGTTTGCACACAGATGCTTGATCGTCGGCGTGACGGAATTCTTCTCGAGAGCCTTGACCTGGGCAATGGCCATCTTTCCGGTCAGGAGCGGATCTTCGGAGAAATACTCGAAGTTCCTTCCGTTCAGCGGATGTCTGTGGATGTTGATGCCGGGGCCTAAGATGGAATCGATGTTATTGGATACCATCTCTATTCCGAGGTATGTGTAAAGATCTTCAACCAGGCCGGTGTTGAAAGTCGAAGCGAGGCATGTGCCGTTGGGAAGTGCGAATGCCTTCTTGCCCGAATCCATTCTCATTCCGGAAGGACCGTCCGAGCAGCACAGTGCCGGGATGCCGAGTTCCTTGAGTTCCTTGGAGATGCCTGCGAAACCTGCCGCGGTACCTATCGTGACCTTGGGGCTTCCCATGCCTTCGCCCCTTATGATGAGGCAGAGATCCTCGTCGGTAAGCTGCGCGATGAATTCATCCATGGTGTGCTTGCCGCTCTTAACGTCAGCAAGCTTTATACCCTTATCGCCTGTCTGCGGTATCTCGGGAGCAACTCTGTCGAGGCATGACTCGATCCACTTCTTGTCTCCCCTGGGAGCATCTTCATATGCCTTCTCAAAACCGTCTACCGTCTTTACGGCAGTGAGTCTCTTGAACGGTTTGTTCGGCATCAGTGCGCACTCCAGAGCCTCTGCGAGTTCAGCCGTCTCGAGCGTGAAAGATCCGGCTGTCTCTGCCGTCCTTATATTGCTGCCGATGTAGAAATCGTATGTTCCGCTTTCTAATACGAATCCCGTTCCGAGACCTGCCCTTCCGTCATCGTCGAAAGAAGCAAACGTCCTCTTGGGCGCCGTTATCGTAACCTTCTCGGACTCGCCTGCGGGGATGCATCCCGTCTTGGTAAAACCTGCGAGGACTCTGGCCGGTTTGGAGAGTTTTCCCTGCGGTGCTTCGGCATAGAGCATGACTGCCTTCTTGCCGGAGACGCGTCCGGTATTTCTCACTGTAACGCTAACCGTCACCTTGTCTCCGTCAAAGGAGAACTCTGTATCTTCCAGGCTGAAATCGGTATAGGACAGACCTGCGCCGAATGGGTACAGCACGTCATCTTTTGCAAACGTCTCGAAATACCTGTAGCCTACAAAGATGTCTTCACAGTAGATATCCTCATGGGGATCGACATTGCCGAAATTATCATTTGCGGGATAGTCTTCCAGGCTCTTGGCGATGGTGTCCGTAAGGCATCCGGAAGGATTCTCTTCTCCCGTAAGCACTCTTGCCACGGCAGTGCCTCCGATCATGCCGCCCTGCCATACATAGAGGACGGATTTGATGTCGTACTTGTTTACGAATGCCATGTCGATTATGTTGCCGACATTGAGAAGGACGATCGTGCGGTCAAATGCGGAAGATACTGCCTTAAGCATGTCTTCCTCGCTGTCAGACAGATAGAATGAACCCTTGTCGGCAGTGTTGTCCCTGTCCTCTCCTGCGGTCCTTGCGATGACGATGACGGCAGCATCGTTGCGCGATGCAAGCTCCTTGCAAAGATCAACGGTAAGAGGCATCTCGGGCTGTGACCAGGCCTCCTGTCCCCAGCCAAGATCGGCAGAGATGGGGTTCTCCGCATCCCACTTGTCGTAGATGTCCATGAGTTCCCTGTCGAGAGTAATTGCAGTGCTGTCTGCAAGACCTTCGCGGATGTCCGTGATGTGCGAGACATTTACCATGCCGCCGGAACCGGTGCCGGACTTGTAGTAGTGTGTCTGCATCCTTCCGAACAGAGCCACATGCGTGCCGCTCTTGAGCGGGAGTGCTTCATTCTTATTCTCGAGCATTACGATACCTTCGGCAGCAGTCACTACCGCGGTCTCGATATACTTTTTCCAATCAAGTGTCAGTTCAGGCATAAAACCCTCCGTGTTAGAAAACAGATAGTTTAATTATACTATCGGGTTTATACCGGATTTTATAATTGCGGTTTTTTTATTCTATTTTGCGGATAAAATTTTCTTTAGGTCCTGACATCAAATGTCCTGATCAATGACCATGTGCGTAACGATCCAGTCATCAAGCATCGGTTCGTAGCCGTGACCGCAGACAGGGCATGTCAGCTGATAAGCAGCGTCGAAAGAGATTCCGCACGATACGCAGTTAACTGCATGGATCGAATACCCGGGCTTTGTCTTCTGCTGAAGTTTCCTGCTCATGCGCATCTTGTACTGCTGCTTGCGTCTGTCGATGACGCCGCCGCTAAGTTGATGCGAGACGAACAGATATGCCTTGATGTCGACGTTGAGAACGTCATCTTTGACAGAGCTTCCGAGATACTCGAGCGCGCCTCTGTATTCGATGTCGATGACATCATCAAGCTCTGCCAGATCTCCCGTGCCCGTATAGACGGTAAGGTTCTTCCTGTCGGACGTATATGCGATGGACCTCAGGTGCGATGTCACCTTGCCTTCGAAATACTCATACGAGAAGTTTGCATCGTACTGCGTAAGGGCAGCGACCATCTCCTCCTTGCGCTTGACCGCGACATTAAGATCCATGCCTTCGGATATGGTCTTGGATGCCTGGCCTGCAAAGTTTGCCGCGAGCGTAACGCCGTATGCCATGAATGCGATAAAAGAGATGATGCCGACTATCGCAGATGCCGGTATGAGCAGGAGGAATCCGAACAGGATCGAATTGGGGACCGGGTTTCCGGTGGCGATGCACGCTATAACGGTGATGATGAACGTGAGGGAATCGACAACGATGAAGGCTGTCGCCACGCCCTTGCCGAAACTCTTGTTTGTCTTCCTGACCTCCGAATGATTGACCAGTTCGGGATAAGAATAGTAATTCTCGACGCAGGGGTATATCTGGTCGAGCATAAACCTCGTTCCGCATGACGTACAGCCCTTTGCGAAAGAAGCATATGTACCCCTGCTTCCGCAGTTGGGACATGTGATCTCGGTATCCAAAGACGGCATGCCGGTCTTATCCTTCTTGTCCAGTTCGATCGTGTTGAGCATGCGTCTTTCACTGACGCGCTTAATGACCGCATTGGAAGCATCGTCCCGGACGTACTCGCAGACGTATCTTGAGTGCATGCTGCCAAGCGACATATTGTAATCGCCGGAATCCATGATCAGCCCGCTTGATAATGCTTCCGTGTCAGGCTCAAACCTGCGTCTGATCTTAAGACCTCTGGACTTCAGTCTCTGCTCGTGCATGTCGAGGCTGTAACGGAAATCATTGGTCGTACAGAGCGGCTGAGATCCGCCTTCGTAGTAACGTGTCATCTCTTCACAGAAAGTCTTGTTCAACATATCCCCTACCCCCTTATTTGTTCAATAACGCGAACTGTTTTTATTTTACTTGAATTTTGTTTTTATAACAAAACATCTATAATACGAAGCAGTGAGGTAATAGGAATATGAGATTCATAATTGATAACCTGGTAAAGAGCTACGGCTCCAAAGAGGTCCTCAAGGGGATAGACTTTACTTTCGAAGAAGGAAAGATCTATGGTCTTCTGGGGCGAAACGGTTCGGGCAAGACCACCCTTTTCAACTGTATCAACCGCGACATCGAGTACAACTCGGGAGCGTTCTGTTTCGAGCAGGACGGTGCGCGCAGGGACCTCCTCCCCGAGGACATAGGATATGTCGTATCAGCCCCTGTCGTGCCGGATTTCATGACGGGAAGAGAGTTCCTCAAGTTCTTCATCGAAGTCCACGAAGAGCTTACGGACGTTAAGCCCATAGACGAGTATTTCGATTATATGAAGATCGCGGAAGACGACAGAGACCGCCTGCTCCGTGATTATTCGCACGGCACCAAGAACAAGATGCAGATGCTCCTCAACATCATCGCGCGTCCGCCGCTCATGCTGCTCGACGAACCGCTGACGACTTTGGATGTCGTAGTCGCGGAAGAGATGAAGAACGTCTTCCGTCAGCAGAAGGAAGGCCGCATCACGATCTTCTCCACACACCTTCTTGATGTGGCGGTGGACCTCTGCGACGAGATCGTTCTGCTCAATCACGGAAAGCTCGAGAAGATAGACATCAACAATCTTGATGACAGCGCCATGAAGGATAAGATCCTGAACGCGCTTAAGGATTCGGAAGAATGATCAAAGACTGGCTCAAGACGATACGCTCTATGTACCGGCTCCGCTACATAGTCGGATACAACGGGTTCATATATAAACTTAAGCTCCTTCCCCTGATCGGAAGGCTCCTTCCCGACGACCTTTATTCGATCGGTTTCTTTAAGGTCATCTATGCGATCTGGAAGTTCATCGCCGAATTCTTCATGCTGTTCTTCCTGAAGGTCTTAGGCCTTTCCGGCATATATGCGTTCAGCTTCATAATGAGGGAACTGGCAGAAAGCAGTCCCGAAGAGATCGTCGGCGTAAGCATCGCTCAGTTCCAGGGCACGCAGTTCATGATGCTCTTTTTGGCATACGCGTTTGCCGGCATTCTTATAAACACAAATCTGTTCTCGTATACTCCCGAGAAGGAGTATGCAGTATTCATGCTCAGGATGGATGCCAAAAAGATCAACATATCGTACTTTGTACTGAATCTCGCGGCACTGTTCATCGGCTATTCCGGAGTCAACCTTTTCTTCGGCATCATATCCGGCATGCCTTTCCTTATGTGGTTCTTTACGCCGCTCCTAGCAGTAGCGATAAAGCTGGCAGGCGCGGGCATAAAGCTCGGCATCATTAATCTGAAGCGCAGGATCGGACTTAAGGTCGCATCAGGCAAGAGCGAACTTGTCGGCATTTTTTTCAAGGTCTTTATCGGATTTACCATCATCACGGCAGTACTTATCATGTCGTTCAACGCTTACTGCCCTCCGGTATTTGTGCTGCCCGTCATAGCAGCCGTGACAGCCGTGCTTGCCGTGGCAGGTTTCTTTGCGGTAAAGAATTTCGATCCGTATCTGCACAAGCAGCTGCTGGCAGGTTCCAAGGAAACTTACGAGGTCGAGAAGAAATCATATAAGTCTCCCGACAGGACCAAGAGACTCAAGAAGGTTAATAAAGTCAGCGCCATAGATACCAGGGTCAGCAGCAACAAGAAAGGCTTTGCTTTCCTGAACCAGGTATTCGCAAGAAGATACAGATCGGTTATATCCGTTAGGCCCATAGTCATCTCTTTGGTTATCGCGGTGATCTTTGCCCTTATCTGCATCGATCTTTACATCGAATACGGTCAGGACTTCGGACAGCAGGCAGCTTCCGAATGTCTTAAGAACAACATCGTAAACTTTCTCACGTTCCAAGGTTATCAGGACAGCCTTAGGCCCATTGTCACGGGAGACGCGGAAATCCAGGACTTCTTCATGGGGCTGTTTGACACAAACCTGTTGGCATTCTTCTGGCTGATCGCCTTGTCCAACGGCACTACAAAACTTACGCAGACGATGTTCATCAACTGCGACAGGTGCCTCATGTCTTTCAGTTTCTACAAGTCGCCCGCTCAGATCGTGAAACTCTATAAGATCCGTATCGCGGAAGCGATCAAACTGAACCTGGCGCCTGCGATCGTTCTCGGGCTTGTATTCGACGTCTTCGTTTTTATGTTCGGCGGTCAGAGATATCCCGGTCAGTACCTGGTCATCCCGGTTGCGTTTGTTCTTATGAGCGCTCTTTGCTCCGTGCATCTTCTGACGCTCTACTATCTGCTCCAGCCATACACGGAGAACATCAAGGTAAAGAACCATCTTCATACCGTATTGGAAGTCGTATCGGAGACCCTTGTGATCGCAGTATGCTGGATCCCGGTAAAGGGATGGATACTCGTTCCTGTACTTATCATCCTTAACGCACTTTACATCTTCCTTGCATCTAAGTTAGTCGCAAAGATCAGCCCCAAACACTGGAAGGTACGCACATGATACAAGACATCTACCCTCACGTTCTGCACAATCATTACGACCCGTCGCGAAATGCTTCTTCTGACAGCATCGTTCTGTCTTTCCGCGACAACGACGTCCTCATCAAGGGCGAGACGTTTCCATGCGTGAGAGATTTCGGGAGTATCCGGACAGATGACCTTATCTACCTGTTCTCGGTAGACGATGACAAGCACTACTTCCTGGCAAGAGAAGAATTCGATGTCCTTCCCGAAGGATATGATTACATCAATGCAAGGACGCTCAGGAACAGCGGCCTCACCGAGAAATACATTGCTTTTGTCTGTTACACCGCAGTCCAGCTCGCACGCTGGTACCGCAACAACAGATACTGCGGAAGATGCGGCAAGCCCACTCACATCGACGGAACGGAAAGAGCGATCCGCTGCGACTGCGGCAACGTCATATACCCCAAGATCGCCCCTGCGGTAATAGTGGGTGTCACCAACGGCGACAAACTGCTGGTAACGAAGTACAGGACCGGGTTCGCGCATTTCGCGCTCGTGGCGGGATTCACCGAGATCGGCGAGACATTGGAAGAGACCGTGGCGCGCGAGGTCATGGAAGAGACGGGTCTTAAGGTCACCAACATCAGGTACTACAAGTCGCAGCCCTGGGGGATCGTCGATGACCTTCTTGCAGGCTTCTTCTGCGATGTATCAGGCGACGATACGATCACCATGGATGAGGGCGAACTTAAAGTAGCCGAGTGGAGATCCAGGGACGACATCGAACTTCAGCCCGACCAGTACAGTCTCACCAACGAGATGATGACAATGTTCAAAGAGGGAAAAATCTGATAGCATAAGCCGGTGCTAAAACTCTTTTCAGGGGTGTAAAAAATGAAATATAAGAAGTCTCTGGCCAAGATCTTGGTTGCCGTTTTTGCTGCCGTTATGGTCCTGCCGTTCATGCGCTGCATTCCCGTAGAAGCATTTGCCGCAGGCACCATTCCCATCTATTCGACAACTTATTTTCCAGATGCCAATTTCCAGAAAGCCGTAAAGGCTTACGATACGAACGGTGACAACTATCTGTCACAGGCAGAGAGAAATGCCGTCATCAATCTCCACTGTGAGAACATGAACATCTATTCCATAAAAGGCATCGAGTATTTCCCGAACATCCAAGGTCTGTGGTGCCTGAATAACCACATATCCAGCTGGGACCTTTCCGGCAACAAAGAGCTCGTCGGTATCTGGTGTTCCCACAACGATTTCACGACTCTTAACTTCAAAGGTCTGGATAAGCTCGAGTGGGTATACTGCTTTAACTGCAAGCTCACTTCGATCAACTTCAAGGACAACCCGAATCTTGCTTACGTTGAATGTAATGCCAATCCCGATCTTAAGTATCTCAACCTGACCAAGAACACAAAACTCGAGAACCTGTTCTGCAGCGAATGCGGACTTACATCTCTTAATCTGTCCAACAACCCCATGCTCTGCGAGCTCGATGCCCAGAAGAACAAACTGACTTCTCTGGACCTGTCGAACAACCCCTGCCTCAAGAGACTCGACATCTGGGACAACGAGAATCTTGGCGATGTCGACATCAGCAACCTGAAGGGTCTCGAATACTATAACTGCGCCAACAACGGCGTCACCAAACTCGACATGAGCAATAACCCCCAGCTTCAGCTTCTTATCTGCGGCTACAACGAGGAGCTCACATATCTTAATGTTAAGAACAACCCCAGGCTTGCCGATCTCAGGCTCGAGTGCGACTACAATCTCACGTCTCTCGATCTGTCAGGCAACCCGCAGCTTTATAATCTGTACGCATTCGGATGCGGCGGGCTTTCTTCCGTAAACATCAGCAACAACCCTTATCTTATCAAGGCATATAAAGAAGGTTTCAGCAAAGCAGAGCCGCAGCTCGGATATGTAACGTCATATACCATCGAGTACGGCGGAAGCGAAGAGTATTTCGAAGACCTGACGCACTGCGTTGTCGTCGATAACGGCAAGTCCGTTGTAACCACAGGCGGCAATCCGAAAGTCGTCTCCGAGTGCTACATCAACACCAACGACGGTTATACCGGTTCCGAGACGTTTGCCACAAGAGGCCAGGCTATCCAGCTCCTCTGGGAAAAGGCAGGATGCCCTGTGGTCAGCGGAACTTCCAGATTCAACGATGTCGCAGGATCTCCTTATGAAGCTGCCATCATCTGGGGCGAGACCTATAACATCTGCTTCGGATACCCCAGCATCTGTGCGGATTCTTTCTGCCCCAACGAACTGGTAAGCAGAGAAGACTTTGCCCTAATGGCACACAGGCTTGCTCTGTACATGGGTCTCGGCACGGCTTTCGATTACGGCAGGACCGACTGGTTCGACGATTTCTATGCTATAGATTACTACGGCTGGGGAGCGTTCACATGGGCGATCCAGTTCGAAGTCCTTAAGACAAGCGGCAACAAATGCAACCCTCACGGAAGGATGACCGTAAGCGATCTTCAGGCAGGCGCAGACAAGATCTTCAATCTCGACGGAGCTGCTTCGTATTCGGCGAAAGTCAACGGCAACGGCACTCCCGTCGTGGCACAGAAGGTCAAACTTTATGCCGACGGCAACAAGGGCAATGTATATACCCTTCCTGCATCTTCAGGCAACTCCGCATCGGTATCTTCGGCTGCCAACACGGTGCCTCCGCTTCCTTCAGTCACCACATCATCGGATGTCTCGGTCTGCTACTGTACCCACGTTCAGAACGTCGGCTGGCAGGACTGGGTCTTCGACGGCGAAATGGCGGGTACCGAAGGCCAGGCCTTAAGGCTCGAGGGCATGATGATCAATGTTCAGTCTGACCTTGATCTCGGAGTCAAGTACAAGACTCATGTCCAGAACATCGGCTGGCAGGACTGGGTCTATGACGGTCAGATGTCCGGCACTTCCGGCCAGGCACTGCGCCTCGAGGGAATGATGATCGAGCTGACCGGCTCCGATGCGGCCGACTACGATATCTATTACAGAGTCCACGTCCAGGACATCGGCTGGATGGGCTGGGTCAAGAATGGCGAGATGGCAGGTACCGAAGGTCAGTCCAAGAGACTCGAGGGAATGCAGATCAAGATCGTGCCCAAGGGTGCAAGTCCCGAGTACATCACATATCAGGTCCACGTGGAAGACATTGGATGGCAGGGCAACGTAAACGACGGTCTGATGGCCGGTACCACAGGCCAGTCCAAGCGACTTGAAGGCATAAAGATAAGCGTGACCGGTCTTGACGGTGTCGGCGTGGAATACAAGACTCACATCCAGGACTACGGTTGGGAGACTTCCTGGACGAGCAACGGCGGCTTCTCCGGAACCGAAGGCCAGGCGAAGCGCCTCGAGGCGATAATGATCCGTCTGACCGGCGAGAACGCGGCTGACTATGATATCTATTATAGAGTCCATGTCCAGAATTTCGGCTGGACCGGCTGGGCATGCAACGGTGCCGAATGCGGAAGCGCAGGCTACGCATACAGGCTCGAGGGAATCGAGATCGTAGTCGTCCCTGCAGGCGATCCTGCCCCGGGTCCGACGACAAATTGCTTCTATCAGGCATAACCGGAAATGTGAATTTTCAAAAAAGGGGTTGCAGGCGCAGCCCCTTTTTTATCGGTGAACTCAAAGTGGATTTTTGCCCGGAACCCTTGAAAACACTGCACTCGACCAACAGTCGATTGTATCTGCGGGCAAGAACTGTTAGATTCAGGCTAGAGAAAACTCACGGGAGGCATCTTATGAGTATACGCAAGATCACAACTTTACTGATCACCATGGCAATGGTCGTTGCCACCGGCGGGGCAGCAGTCATGGCCGACTCTGAAGACGAGGGAAAGACCTGTACCACCGACAGCGGCATCACGGTCACGCTGCCGTCAGAATTCCTGCCGCTTTGGACCGGTATGCCGGAGGATGACCCTTACTTCCAGGAATTAAAGGAATACGGCTTCGAGATGAGTAATGTCTATGACAACTATAAATACATAGGTATGTCTCTTCAGGCCGGTGACGGAACCGAAGAACCGGATTACTGCGAAAAGGGCGAATGGTTCTACATTACAATATTCGAGACAGATGCTCCTACGGATCCGGCCGGTTCTGACATCAACGGATCTTTTACGGATAATATCAAGCAGATGTACATCGATTGTTTCGGTACTACCGAGCAGTTCGGGTCCGGAATGACCGAGGTCAACGGCATTCCTTTGTATGAGATCTTCTATGAGACCGCAGGAACCGGAGAAAACCCCGATTCATCCGCACGCCTGAGACTCTACCAATACTCCTTTGTATCGGATTCAACTTTGTATCAGATCAATATAACACTCCTGAGCAGACCTTCCGATGATGGCGAGGTCGTCCCTTTCAGCGATAAGGCATGCGAACATCTGGATTATCTGTCAGCAAGCATCATCGGCTCGCTTCAGCTGTCAGATGAACTGTCATCTCAAATGGTCACCATCGATGCCGAACCGTTCGTTATGGAAACAGGTGACTATGATCCGATAACCGATGACAACAAATACTTTTCGACCGAGAACGGAATCTCGATTGCTCTGCCGTCCGAACTGTGGCCTGTATGGTTGAAAGGCATGGATATAGAAGTTCCGGATTCGGATAACAGCGACGAAGCCAAGGATGAGCTCACGGAATTATATGCCTATACCGGTCTTATGTTGCAGGCAAACTCAAATAACTCTGCTGATAGTGAGCGCTATTCCGTCATGGTATTCGAGGCCTACGCGCCGTCAAAGATGACAGACACTGCACTCAACACCGGATTCGGAGACAATATTCAGGCACTGTTTCCGATAAGTTTTGAACAGATGGATCAGTTCGGATACGGAACCGTGGATGTAAACGGTATTCCTCTTTATAAGATCTTCTTCCAGACTACCGGAGAATCGACCTTAAGGGTATATCAGTACAACCTGATCACTGATGACGGCATGATGTATCAGATCAATATAATGCTGGAATATAGTGATGCTGAACCTCTGTCTGATGATGGCCCCGCTTGTGAGCATCTTGATAAGCTTGCAGCCGGCGTTATCAATTCCATAATTCTGTCGGACGAACTCTCCGCCAAGGTCGTGGATCCCGGCACGGAAGCCTTCAAGATGGCTACCGGCGATTACGACGCTGCTGCGGTCGAAGACATGGATACCGGATCCAATGCTGCTTCTGATTCAGCTCCGGCATCAACAACTGCAGAGACGGAACCTTCTAATTCTCCGGTCAAATCCTTCTATAAGACCTTTACATCTTTTGAGTTCCCCACATATATAATCCTCATCGCGCTGATCCTTCTCCTCCTTCTCGGCGCAAAGGTATCAAAGATACGCGAGTGGCAGGAAGAACCTTTGGGGCTTGAAGCATCCAAGGCAGTCCAGGGCTTTGCCGCAGTGGCGATCATCATCCACCACCTCGCGCAGGAACTGGTCGAAGATGCAGGATCGCTTGCGTTCTTCTCAGAACTCGGCGTCCTCTTCGTCGGTGTGTTCTTCTTCTTCTCGGGCTACGGTCTTTATACGAGCCTCAAGACAAAAGAGAACTATCTTAAGGGTTTCCTCAAGAAGCGCCTTGTCACCGTGCTCGTACCGTTCTATTCCTGCATAGTGACATTCGTTATCGCTTCCTGCATCTGCGGTAAGAAATTCACATTCCTGCAGCTCATTGGTGTCCTGTCGGGATGGTCTCTTATCAACATGCACATGTGGTATATCGTGGAGATCGTGATCCTCTACCTCGCATTCTTCATCTTATACCGCCTCATAAGCAACAGGTTCGAAGCAACGATTGAGATGGGCGTTTTCGTGATCGGTATGATAGTCGGAAGCCTCCTTCTCTGCCACGGCGATGATTTCTCCTGCAGTTACTGGTTCCAGGGAGAGTGGTGGTACAACTCCACGTTCCTCTTCTTCCTCGGTATCGTCGTATCCAGGCATCAAGAAATGCTTCGCAGGATCGCACGCAAAGGTTACATTATCCTTCTGCCTGTCACCGCGATCCTCACGGTACTCCTAGGCCTTCAGACCAGATACGCTCTTACGACATGGTCTTACTGGAGCGAGGTGCCCGGCGTGGATCCCGCATACGGAGACAAAGTGCGCTGCCTGTTGATCCAGCTTCCCTGGATAATCGTATTCGTATGTTTCCTCCTGCTCGTGATGATGAAAGTGAAGTTCGGCAACCCCGTCCTCAAGTTCCTCGGAACCATCTCACTCGAGCTCTACCTTATCCACAACCTGTTCCTTACAGGTCTCAGGGACGGCACCATGATGAA
>JAILMZ010000126.1 GCA_024692105.1 Saccharofermentans sp. | reverse complement strand
CAGGAAGGGCCTGAGCGGCACGCTGTATCTCGGGCACGTGGACAGCAACGGTCCTACCCTGGTTGCCGAGTGGATCTCGAGCTTCAAGAAGGAATACCCTAATGTTACTTATAACTTATGGTGCGGCACGGTGGACGATCTTACCTACCGTATGAAGTCCGGCCTTCTCGAGCTCGCGATCACAATGACTCCGCTCAACACGGAGCAGTTGGACGGCATCACCGTATACCATGATACATGGGCAGCCATTATCCCCGGCTCACACCCGCTCGCGAAGAAAAAGAAACAGACTGTCACGCTGGCAGACATCGCCGATACCGACCTCATCATCTCCTCACGCCACTCGCGCGAAGAAGAGATCAGGAGCTGGTTCGAGTCGACCGGCAAGGAGCCGCGTTTCACCGTAAAGACCGCGCACTCATCGAACGCTTCAAAACTTGTCGACCAGAACATCGGCATCGCGATCTTCCCTGCAACCGTTGCAAAGAACATCTCCGCCGATTCCAATGTCGTCGTCAAGAAGATCGTGCCTGACGTAGGCGTCGATTACATCCTGTCATGGGACAAGGAGAAGACGCCCAGCGCCCTCGCATCGAAGTTCATCGATCACGTCAGGAATCTGTATCAGAACTCGTAAGTAAACCTTGTAAACGGAACGTAAGTGTCAGACTCCTTGCCGTTGGCAGAAGCATAGAGTCCGATGCAGCATCCGACAAATCCGCCTGCGACTTCGGTCGACAGGTTGGCTACGGATGTCTCGCCGAGCAGGGTATCACCGCAGAAGGCTTTGGCTTTAAGTCCTTCGACTGCAATCGTTACCGTCAGTTTTCCTGATGCTTCGAACTCACCTATGACCTCGTCTTTTCCGTCCTGGCAAAGGATCATGAGGCATTTGCCGTCCATTGCTTCTGCGCGCAGGTTATAGAGATTATTCTGCATAAGGACGAGTCCCGCGCTCTCCCCTTCCTTAAGGACGCCGCTGTCAAGATCGGCAGACGACCTAAACACGTGATGCTGCTGGCGGATCGCGATATAAGACGGACTTGCGACTGCCTTGATATCGTCTTTTCCCGCCTTGAGAAGAAGCGCATCCTCAAACCTGAACATGTCGTCAGGATAGTTCCTGAGCATGAGGAATTCGTCGCCCAATTCCTTCATTACGGTAAGATCGTACGACTTGGCTGTACCGGGCAATGAAGTCTTGCCGTTTGTCCTTGAAGTATATGAAGAAGGATCTTTGACCGGATCCCATTCGGGAAGGTCGATCTCAACATCTTGCGTAAGCATTCCGACACCGGGATTTACGACGGGCCAGTCTTCTTCCCATATCAGCTTGGCGAGGAACGTCTCTCTTCCCATGGTCGTGTAACGGTTAAGAGGTCTTACCGCCAGCATGGTCATAAACCATTCGTTATTAGGAGTCTTTATCAGATCTCCGTGTCCTACATACTTGACGGGATAGTCATTGCCGAGATGTCTGTGCGTAAGGATGGGGTTCTTGGGGTTGCCCTCGTAAGGCCCGCAGATCCCGCGGCTCCTGCATATCATTACCGAGTGCTCGGGGCCCGTACCGCCTTCGGCGTGCATTATGTAGTAATAACCGTTCTCTTTGTAAATGTGCGGTCCTTCAGGCCAGATGCAGCCCTTGAGAGCGCCGTTCCAGACGTTCTTTTTCTCGCCCGTGAGTTTCCAGGTGTTAAGGTCCAGCTCGCTTATGTAGATGTACCAGTCGCCGTTGTACTTTACTCCGTCGGGATTGGGGTGCGTACCGATATAGTAGCATTTGCCGTCATCGTCAAAGAAGAGTGATGGGTCGATGCCGTCAGCATCTTCAAGATAGTGCGGTTCGGACCAGGGACCTTCGGGGTTTGTTGCGGTAACAACAAAGTTTCCGCCATGTGTCACGTTCGTGCAGATGACATAGTACACACCGTCGAAATACCTTATCGTAGGCGCAAAAAGGCCCTGCGAGTGATCCGCGCCCTCCAGCGGGAGCTGCGAATGGCGGTCCAGGACATTTCCTATCTGTTCCCAGTGAACGAGGTCCTTGCTGTGCATGAGGGACAGTCCCGGAAAATATGCGAAAGTGGAATTGCAAAGGTAGTAGTCGCCGCCGACAGCGCATATCGACGGATCCGGATAGAATCCGGGCATAATGGGATTATGTGCGATGACAGACATTATCGTCCCTCCATGTTTTTATTACTGTTTAATTAATATACATTATGGTCATCAGAATGCGGTAAAATTATTTTGAGATATTATGTTAAGCAGGTGGGTTCATTATGAGATCACTAATCAAGATTAACAAAAGATCCGGAAGCCGCAAGGCATTTACCTTGGCTGAACTCTTGATCGTCGTTGCGATCATCGGAGTTCTGGTCGGTATATCCATCCCTATCTTCATGGCTCAGAAGGAAAAGAGTGCCGAGGCTACTGACATCGCAAACATGCGCGCTGCAAAGGCAGCTGCATCATCATCGAATGGCGTAATGTCAACGGTAAGTATCTGAACAATAATCAGAGAAAATACGGTGAGATCATCTTCCTCGAGCCTTGACCTTCCCGCTATTGATAAGTTCTTTATTTGCAGGCTGTGACGCGAGTTACAGCCTGTTCTATCTTCGGTGCTATAATCACATATATCAGGAGGCAGGCATGTTATTCGGAATGACGATCTATCAGATCCTCTGGTATTTCCTTGAATATTCCTTCATCGGCTGGGTGGTGGAAGTCGTCTACCATGCCGTCGCGATGGGCAAGATCATCAACCGCGGCTTCCTCAACGGACCCGTCTGCCCCATATACGGGACAGGTATGCTCGGCGTACTGATGCTGTATAACCTGATAACTGCTGCACTTAGCGATGCAGGCGTTACTTCCAACTCCGTAAGGCTCATATGCATTTTCGCGGGCGGCATGCTATTTGCTACCGCCGTTGAATTCGCAGGCGGCTGGCTGCTGGACAAGATATTCCATGCCAGATGGTGGGATTACAGCGACAGGAAGTTCAACCTTAACGGCTATATCTGCCCCCAGTTCTCTCTTCTCTGGGGTCTGGGCATCCTTGCCGTAGTTGAGATCATACACCCGCTTCTGGCAGTCGAGCCGACGCACGGCATCATCGCACATGCCGCCGGCATCATAGTACTTGCGATACTCTATACCCTTTTCGCGATCGACTGCGTCGCGACTGTCCTCACGATCAGAGGTCTGAACAAGAAACTCGCAGAGATCGACGAGATAAGCAGCGCCATCAGGCAGGGTTCGGATTACATCACGGATAAAGTCGGCAATGGTGCATACAAGACCACCGTCAAGATAGAAGAAGGCGCATTGCAGGCGAGGCTCGGATACGCCGAACTCAAAGACAAGGTGGCATCAGACAAAGAAGAATTCGATGCCATGGCAGAAAACACCAGAAGAGAGCTCATGGCAAGGCGCGACAAGCTTTACGAAGAACTCACGAAAGAAAGACATTGGGGTATCGGAAGACTTCTCAACGCCTTCCCTATGGTAAGACACGAGATGTACACCGAAGCCTTGAAAGAGATCATGGAGAAACGTATCAGGAGCCTACGTTAGTTCGCTTTCCTCTATCACCTGCGTGACAGCCGTCTCACGGTAATCGTCTTCGAAATCACCCGTAACACCGGAACCCGTATTGGGAACGAACCTCGAGTAGACCATGTCCGCCACGAACAGCGCTATCAGCACCGCACAAACAGGTATCACTATCTTCTTATTCCACTTGCGTATCCTGTCATCGAGGAGCGGTGCAAGCACGTAGATGAACGCAAGTCCGCACACGCCGAAAACGAACAGGCCCTCGGCACAGATGCGTCCGTTGAGGTTCAGGAAATAACCCGTATAATCCCACCACTTCTCATGGTAGATCTCTTCGAGCGCCCAGCCTCCGAAATACTCAAATGCACCGCACACCAGGACGGTCATCCAGAAATGCACAAAAGGCTTTCTTCGAACTGAATAAAGGAAGATGAGCACCATCATTCCGCCTACGCCGTATATCGGCAGCCACGGTCCGTGGAGAACGCCGCGGTTGATGAGCCTTCCCTGCTTGATGTAATAGTAGATAAGTTCCCATACCCAGCCGAAGCCCGAGAATATGAAGAACAGCACGATAAGAGACAGCAGCGAGTAGTGGCGCATGAAGTGGATGTGCCCCAGAGAACTGAGTTTCTTCTTGTCGGGCACGATGGATAAGCGCGAAGGATACATCTTTCCTTCGGCCTCGCTCTTGTATCCGAGCATCCTGACTCTCTTTACTTCGCTCTGCTCGTACTCCTGCTCATCCTTCGTATTGGCGAGCACGACACCGAAATGATCTGCGATAAACTTCTTTCTTCCTGTGAGTTCATGCAGCTCATAATCAGGCTTGTTAACTTCTTCGAGGACGTCTTTATATTCCTGTGCAAGCTTGTCGCTGTCAGCCTTGACGAACAGATACCTGTCGCCGAGCAGGTCGCATCCGGGACCGCGCATCTTCTTATAGTTTTCTCTGGCACGGGCATAGAACTCCGCATAGATGCAGATCCTGTACGGGTTGACATAGAACACGTTAACGATACCGAGGGTCAGTATTCCGAGTATGTGCCAGCCGATGAGTGACAGTTCCATCTTGAACAGCGCCATCTTGTTGCCGCGCATCATGTTCCAGGACATCTTCGCTGCCCTGACAGGCCTTATCCACGGGTTCTCTGCGATTATGAACGGCATGAGGAACAATCCGTAGAAACAGATGGGGCCAAGCACCAGAGTTAATGCCGCAGCACTGTCCAATGCAACCATCAGGAACATCGCACCTGCAGCTCTTGTCCACTTGCGTGCGCGGATAAAGTAGAGGAACCTTGAGAACGGTATCTTCTTATAGATCCTGCCTTCAAGGATTATCCTTCGGCAGACGGCTATGTAGAGATTTCGAACGTAGAACCAGAAGAATACGGAGAACCAGACCATGCCTGCGATCAGTATCGTCTCGGCAAGGCTGTCGGAACCGACGATGCTGTATATCGTGGTGTATGCGTGCGAGAAGAAAGTATCACTTGCCAGGTAGTTGATAACGCTGTTGATCATGCCCTTGGAACGTCCGAAAACATCGCTCGCATAACCGTTCGACGTAGTCATGTCCTCGAGAGCATCACCAAAGGCCTGATAGAAGGTATCGTAGTCGTCTCCGTACTTATTCACCTTCTCGCCTACCTGTGTCACCGTCTCTTCTGCGAAGGTGCCCTGAGCGGCCGTGACGATGTCATCGATGAACTGCGACCTGAGCTTGATGACATAGTCGGTGGTAACGAACTCGGCCTGGACAACAAGGGATATAAGACAGACAACAACGAAGAACAGATAATGGCGCTTGAGATTCTTGCGCGCATCAGCCCTTACCTCTTTGCGAGAGAAAGCGAATGCATTGGATATTTTGATCTGCTCTTTCATACCCTGTAGTCTGTTCCCATTAGTTTGATAATAAAAATAATTTTAACATAAAAAAGAAATTCTCTCATTTTGTTTTATTACTCTGCCGGGGAATCCGCTGATTAGCGGATATGCGAGCGGATAATCAGCCTTTAAGCCTGTTTTCATGCAAAATCCGCTATGGAAATCCGCTGCTTAGCGGATGTGCGAGCGGATAATCAGCCTTTAAGCCTGTTTTCATGCAAAATCCGCTATGGAAATCCGCTGCTTAGCGGATATGCGAGCGGATAATCACAAAGCATAAGCAAGGGGCAAAGATGAAATAACCCCCGAAGCATCAGCTTCAGGGGCTTGTCTTTTTTATAAATTACTTGAAAAGATTACATTGCAGTGTATCCGCCGTCTACGGGGAGGTTAACGCCTGTAACGTATGTGGAAGCGGGTGAAGCGAGGAAGCAGATAGCCGTATCGAGCTCACCGTCGTTGCCGTATCTCTCGAGGGGGATCATTGTCTTAGCATTCTGCTGGAAGAAGTCAGAATCAAGTGTCTCCTTCGTAAGAGGGCTGTAGAAATAGCCCGGGCAGATAGCATTTACGGTGATGTTGTACTTGCCCCACTCGGAAGCGAGTGCCCTTGTGAGGTTAACAACGCCGCCCTTTGCTGCGTGATAAGGTGAAGCCGGAGCAACCTTGTTGCCTACGAGACCGTACATGGAAGCGATGTTGATGACTCTTCCGAACTTAGCGGGGATCATTGCCTTCTTGGCAACTGATCTTGCAAGTCTGAATGTACCGAAGAGGTCGATGTCGATCTCGTTCATGAACTGCTCGTCAGTAATATCTTCTGCAGGTGCTACTGCGCCTGTTCCTGCGTTGTTTACGAGGATGTCGATCCTTCCCATCTTCTCGAGGATCTCGTCAACAGCATTCTCGACTGCTTCTGTATCAGTGATGTCGCACTTAACGGCGAGAGCCTTAACGCCGTATGTCTTCTCGAGGTCAGCTGCAACCTCTTCGATGAGGTTCTGTCTTCTGGCAATAGCTACGATGTTGCAGCCCTGCGCTGCAAGTGCCTTTGCCATCTGAACGCCCAGACCTGTCGAGCATCCTGTGATAACTGCTACTCTGTCCTTGAAATCAAAAATTCCACCCATTTTGATTCTCCTTTCATCTTACAAAGGGCCTTGGTCTTTTCCCTGCGTAAATTATCGCTATTATCGGCACTGTATTCCACGCAATTAATTTACTCGTTCGTAAAACCAGGTCAGAAATCGTACGAAATTTGTGGCATTTTTGAATTTTGGTTGCCAAATGACTTTCATTTCGATAGTATGTATATCGATTAGACTTGCACTGATAGCAAGATGTGTGTAAAAGTTGGTAATAAATGAAGTAGATTTTTCTTGGAATATACAGTAGCCTTGTATGCGGTCAATTTGACATTTTTCTATTCCCATTTTCCCATATCTTAGAGCCTTCGGTTTCCCTCCGGAGGCTCTTACTTTTTCCGCTGCCTCTCTAATTCACACTTTTTTTATAATATCTTCACTATTTATGATGTTATACTGAACATATCACTTTGATGATTACGGGAGGTATTGCATCATGAAATTCTACAGATCCAAGAACGGAAGCATTGTGTTAAAACCTTTTGACATTCCTTGCGAATGTGAAGTAATAGAACCTAACACCACTGATGCTGCCGGAGAGAAGCACGTGCCTGTGATCGCCGTAGACGGCAATGTAGTCACAGTTTCTGTCGGCGAAGTCGAACACCCCATGCTCGATGCCCACTATATCGTTTTCATAGCTCTTGAGACAGACAAAGGCTATGCCGTAAGGAACTTAAAGCCCGGAGACAAGCCGGTTGCGACATTTGCCGTTGAAGACGGCGAGAAGGTCATCGCAGCATACGAATACTGCAACCTTCACGGTCTCTGGAAAGCAGACGCCTGAGACGCTTAATCAGTATTACCGTTATCTATTGGCGCAGTGCAGTCCGAATAAGGCTGCACTGCTTTTTTTATTGTTCTCTTTTCGTTTATAATCCTCATATGCGCACAGAAGACTCGATCAAGATCAAAAAGAATGCCAAAGCAGGCCTCAGATCAGATCCCTGCAGGCTGAACGTCATGGAAAAGGCCGTCCTTTCCCTGTCATCTTTCGTGGTCATGCTGTGCGTGACATGTTCTTCCCCGCTCTATTCCTTCAATTTCTGGGACGATGCGAACGTATATCTGACGCTCGGCCGGGGCATCTTGCACGGGCTTGTTCCCTATAAGGATCTCTACGAACAAAAAGGTCCTCTTCTTTACATGGTCCATGCCGCAGCTGCCCTTATCTCGCAGGATTCTTTCTTCGGTGTCTGGCTTATCGAGATCGGGATGGCCGTGTTGTTTTCTATCTTTTCGTGGAAGACCGTCAAGCTATGCATCGCCCCACCCGTCCAGGCGGTATTTCTGATGCCTGCGGTCTGTTCTGCCGTATACACGATCGGGATGATGGATTTCGGGGACAGCGCGGAAGAGTTGTGCTTCCCCCTCCTTACCGTGATAGTCTACCTTGTCCTGAGAGATTCCGCAGAAGAAGCTGACAGGCTTCCTTCCCTTAAGAACGCATTCATTATTGGTCTTCTCACTGCGATGCTGTTCTGGGTCAAATACACGTTCTTAGGTCCTGTCCTCGGCATCTGCATCCTGATGATAATCTGGACCGTAAAGCCGCACGCATGGAAGAAGCTTCTTTGCGACATAGGGCTGTTCCTTGCAGGTTTCATCACATTGTCGCTGCCCATACTGCTGTATTTCGCAGCAAACGGCGCCCTTGGCGACCTGTTCACCGGATACTTCTACAACAACATCTTCTTCTATGCGGACAAGCATATATACGATTATCACCTGATCTATGTGCCCGTTATAGGCAAAGTCGTGATGGCCGCCATTAATCTGTACAAGACATGCGTGCTGTTCCCCAGGTATCTGATCTTCATCATTGTCAGCATCCTCGGAGTCTTCTGCGTCCGCAAAAAGGTGCGGACAAGAGCCGCCTCCATCTTCTTTGTAACGCTTCCCATCGCCTGGATCACCCTCTTGTCGAGACAGTGGGTACTGCCGTACTACGCGTATATAACCGCTTATCTCGCACCTTTTGCCGTGATCGCCCTGACGTTCATTCTGAATCTCATCACCAAACGTCTTAAGTCAGATGACATGCGCCTCAGCATTATAGTTGTCGCCGTATCCACCGTGGCTCTCGCCTTCAACATAATAACCTGCAAGAACACATACATGATGAGATACAAGAAGGCTGATTATCCGCAGTACAGATTCGCGGAGATCATCAAAGAGACCCCCGACGCAAATGTACTTACATACGATGTCATGGACAGGGGATTCTATCTTGCTTCGGGAATACTGCCCAAGACCAGGTATTATTGTTTCCTGAACATCGAAGACGACTGGTCCGTGATCCTTGAAGAGCAGGGCCGCCTCATCGGAGAACAAACCTTCGACTATATCGTTACATCTGATAACTCTTATAAATGGAACGGCTACGAGATCATTGAAGAAGTTGATTTCGTCTATGTCAACATAGCGGGTAGCAAGATACAGCAACATTACTGCCTGTATAAGAAGATCAGCTGATCACACCACCTGGAATATATAGAACTTCAGGTAATCCGTCTCGGGTACGTTCCAAAGTATCGGATGGTCCGGTGCCTGCTGTCTTGCCTCTATCTGTCTGAGCTGGACTCCTGCATCGTACGCTGCCGACCTGAGCATCTTCCTGAACAGTTCGTCCTTCATGAAGTGCGAGCATGAACATGTGGCAAGATATCCGCCTCTCGGCAGGAGCTTCATCGCACGGTAGTTAATCTCCTTATACCCTCTCTCCGCATGATCGACCGTCTGCCTCGACTTTGTAAACGCCGGAGGATCCAGGATGATGTAATCGTACGTCCTGGACTTCTCTTCAGACAGGCGCGTCAGCAGCTCGAAAACATCTTCACACACAAACTCCATCCTGCCGGACAGCCCGTTATCTTCCGCATTCTGCTTAGCCATGTCGACTGCCTGCTGTGATATGTCGACACTGATAACCTTCAGCGCGCCTGCCGCGGCACAGTTGAGACCGAACGAACCCGTATGGGTAAAACAGTCGAGTACATTCCTTCCTTCAGCGATCCTGGCTGCGGCTGCCCTGTTATACTTCTGATCAAGGAAAAACCCCGTCTTCTGTCCGTTCTCGACATCAACAAAGTATCTGATGCCGTTCTCGGTTATCCTGACTATCGCAGAGTCAGGCAATGCGGAACCGTCTTCATACCAGCCCTTATAGAGCGGCAGGCCTTCCTTCTCGCGCAGAGCCAGTTCATTACGCTCGTATATGCCCCTGACTGTTATGCCTTCTTCAGCGAACACTTCCTTCAGCGCCTTATATACTGCAGGTCTTACCTGTTCCATGCCGAGGCATGTGATCTCTACCGAGAGGATATCCTCATATCTGTCCACCGTGAGACCGGGCATCTGATCTGCCTCTCCGTGAACGATCCTGCAGCATCTGAAGTCATCGCCCGGCATGACCTGTTTCCTGTAATCCACGCAGTATCTTATGCGGCGCTTCCAGAATGCATCATCAAAACTGTCATTGCTGTTACGGGATATAAGGCGGACCTTGATCTTGGAATTGGAGTTATAGAATCCCGAGCCCTGCCATGCATTGCCGGCAAAGACATCAACAATGGAGCCGTCAGCTATATCCGGATCTTCAGAGGTGATCTCATCGCCGTAGACCCAGGGATGTCCTCCCTTTACCGCGCGCTCTGCCTTTGAAGTTATTCGTACTGCCGGATATATCCTCTGCTGCTTCATTACCGCTGATACCTTTCCTTGAAGTTCAACCTATAATACTACACGCTTATTATTATTTGAAATAATTGTATTTTGATATTAAAAGCTTTGTAATACTTAATTCACCACCCTGTGTTAATGTCAAAGTATGAAACTATTGTTTGCAGCCGAACTTGTCTTTGTGGGAGCGATCCTGCTGGTTTGCGTTGTCTTCTCATTCATCAACCGACGCAAGAGACCCGGTCATGTAACTTACAGCCTTAATCATCTTCTGACCGCAACACTTGTTCCTCTCATATCCGACCTCGTCGCGGTAGTAACCCAAGAGCAATTCATAGCCGAGATCTGTTATCTTTTTTATCTCGTCGGACTTAACCTGTTCGCATATTTGCTCCTGGCTTTCATAATGGACTTCTGCGAGATCAAATACAGAGGTTCGAGATATAAGACACTTGTTACGACTCTGGTACTCATCAATACCGCATCACTCTGCCTTAACCCCCTCTTCCATCATGTATTCGTCATAAAGCCCGATTACTTACCAACAGGAGATCTGTTCTTCATAGTGGAACCCCACTACGGGCTCTACCTTAACTTCGCCGTTATAGTGTTCG
>JAILMZ010000112.1 GCA_024692105.1 Saccharofermentans sp. | reverse complement strand
GCGAGGTATTTCTTCGCGGTCTCCGTATCGGGCTTCTCCTTGAACTCCTTGACGGGAGCAACGGCGCCTTCTGATTCGGGGATGATGTATCCGTACTTGTCGGAAGGATATGTGGGCTCGACGCCCATGAGAGTGATGTTCGCCTTGCCTGCGAGAACTTCCTTCTCGAGGCTAGCGACGCACTCATAGTAATCGTCTTCGACGTAGGGGTCTACCGGGCATACAACGACGCATTCATCGTCGGATACTCCAAGCTCGTCGTGCAGGTAAGCCGATGCCAGTGCGATGGCAGGGAAAGTGTCTCTTCTGCAGGGCTCGACGCAGATGGATACCTTATCGCCGAG
The DNA here is from genome assembly GCA_024692105.1 of Saccharofermentans sp. The sequence continues at coordinate 12,586 of JAILMZ010000112.1, read as the reverse complement.
CTGTGATGAGATGGCAGGCACCTGCGACTTGGAAGTGGCGATCGTGAGGCGTGCGCCCTTGTCCACGTTCGTTACCTGACGGTACACTCTCTGCACCATCGACTCGTAGTTGCCGTCGCCGTCCTTGAACAGCTTGATGAACTGCTTGGATCTTATCTCGTTTGACAGCGGCCAGAGTCTCTTGCCGGAACCGCCGGACAGAAGGATTATGTTCATTAGTGTGCCTCCGTTATCTCATGTATTCAGCAAGGTCTGCAGAAATCTTTGCTTCTATATCGCGTGCCTGCGCTTCGTCTTTTGCCAGCACGGAGATGTATGTCTTGAGCTTGGGCTCCGTACCCGAAGGTCTTACTACGACCGAGCCGCCCTCGATGAAGTACTTCAGAACGTCCGATGACGGGAGTCCGTCGATACCCTTGGAGTAGTCCTTGCAGGACTCAGTCTTGCATCCCGCGAAATCATCCTTGCCAGCACGGAACTTCTTCATGATGTCCTGCATCTTGGCAAATCCTGCGGAACCATCGAACTCATATGAGTGCAGGGTGTTCAGGCAGTAGCCGTACTTTGCGTAGAGTTCATTCAACTTATCCAGGATGGATATTCCCCTTGTCTTATAGAAAGCGAACATCTCACAGATCATGAAGGCTGCGTCGACCGCATCCTTGTCTCTTACATAAGAGCCCGTGAGATATCCGTAAGATTCTTCGAATCCGCAGATGTAGGAATCTGCCTTGCCCTTGGCTTCCAGCATGCCGATCTGCTCACCTATGAACTTGAAGCCCGTAAGGACGTTGATTGTCTTTACGCCGTAGCTGTCAGCGATCTTCTCGCCCAAGTCTGTCGTAACGATCGTCTTAACGAAGACAGGATCTTGGGGCATCCTGCCGTGCTTTGTCCTCTGGCTGCAGATGAAGTCCAGGAGAAGAAGGCCTACTTCGTTTCCCGTTACAAGCTTGTACTCGCCTGTACTGTCTTTTACCGCGATGCCGCAACGGTCGCAGTCGGGGTCTGTCGCAAGGAGAAGATCAGCGCCCGTCTTGGCAGCATATTCCATTCCAAGCTGCATTGCCTCTTTGATCTCCGGATTCGGATAAGGGCATGTCGGGAAGTTACCGTCGGGCTGCTCCTGCTCGGATACGATAGTGATATTGGTGAATCCCGCTTCCTTAAGCGTTCTTGTTACCGGCTTAAGTCCTGCACCGTTCAGAGGTGTGTAAACGATCGCAACGTTACGGTCGATCTCATCTCCGAAGAGTACGGACTGAGCCTTTACCTCTTCGACGAAATCCGTGTATACGTCGTCGCCGATGTAGGAGATCATGCCGGAATCGACAAAACCGTCAAAATCTCCGGTCTTAACGTCAGCGAAGATATCGATCGCTTCGATCTTCGCGAGGATCTCAGCTGCCGCTTCAGTGGTGATCTGGCAGCCGTCAGCGCCGTATACCTTGTAGCCGTTGTATTTCGAGGGGTTGTGTGATGCCGTTACCATGATGCCCGCATCGCAGCCTAATGCGCGTACGGCATAAGACAGGTTCGGTGTCGGCATGAGTTCTTTATAGAGGTGAACCCTGATGCCGTTTGCCGCGAAGACGGCGGATGCCGTGCGGCTGAACAGGTCCGATTTGATCCTGCTGTCGTAGGATACCGCGATGGAGTGATCGCCTTCCTTGGAGTTGACGTAATCTGCGAGGCCCTGTGATGCTTTTGCGACGGTATAAATGTTCATGCGGTTCGTGCCGGCGCCTATGACGCCTCGAAGGCCGCCCGTGCCGAAAGCGAGATCGCGGTAGAAAGCATCCTCGATCTTAGCCTCGTCCATTGCTTTAAGTTCTTGTGTGAGATCTTCATCAAGCGTGGCCTTCTCCAGCCACAGCTCGTACTTGCTATTCAATTCCTGAGCTGACATGTCATACCTCTCCGAGAATAAACTGCCTATTATTTTATATTAAATAATATAGGACTTCAACGAGGCGAGGTTCAGGGGAATATTGTGGCAAGTTCAGACGGACCTGGCTTTGCGCACAAGTCTTCTGTTGCGGAGATTCTTAAGAGCGATCTTCGCCATGGTAAAGATGTACAGATAATCAGCGGGTGTCATAACTTGATCTTGTACCTCAGCAGGATCTTGCCGCCTGCCTTCTTGATGTAGATGGACATGTACATAGTCTCTGTATCGTAGTCCTTCATGTCGAACGAGCATGCATAAGATTTTGATGCTTCGTCGAAGACGAGCTCGTAGTAATCGGGATTGCCGACGTTGTCAGCGTCCCAGACATAGAGGTCTGCCGTGCCGGTATTATTGAGGTTGATCTCGCTGCCGACGCCGTTGACCGCGACATTACATCTAGAGCCGAAGAAGTTCGTGATGTTATAAGATACTTCGCCGCCGGTGCACTCGGGTGTGTAACTCTTGTAGTATGTGTCGAATGAAGCCATGTTGATAAGCTCTCCGCTGGCGTTGTCATAGATAACGATGCAGATGCCTCTGAGGCCCGAACCATACTCGGTTCCGTCTACCACGATCGAGCCGAAACCGGAGTCAGTGCCGTTGTAACCGCCGCCTTTGATCGAGTAAGACTCGCCGTTCGGGAGCGTGCCGCTGCCGCTAACCGTAACGTCTTCAGACAGCTGCTCGTCGATGACCTCTCCGCCCGACCATACGCCGTACCAGCTCATGCCGAACTTCTGGTCAAAACCTGCCTCGAAGCCCAGATCCCTGAGCTGTGTGAAGGTGGATCCTGCCATGTGTTTCGACGCGTCGACGGAAGTTGCCGCAAGGATAGTAACGTTATCCAGGCTCTGTGCATACTTGATGTAATCGTCGATGTCCTTGTTCAGGTAGTAGTAAGGCTCCGTAAGGTCTGTGGAGTTCTCATAAATGAGGTTCTCTTCGCCGTCTTCATCAGTAACATAGATGGAGATAGTCTCGAGGCCGTACCTCTCGAACATGGATACGTCAAACGTAGTCGTATAGGACATGTCGGGATTCAGAGTCATATCGTAAGTCGCTTCGTTCGCACCGTCTTCTGCGACTATCTTAAGTGTCATCGCCTGTACGGGAGCGTCGGTGATCTCGATGCCTTCGAGCTTGATGTCGACGGTCTGGACCGCGCCCTGATCAATGGTGACGTCATAAGACAGCTGCAATACGCTGTTGGTCTCGAATATCTCCGCGTCAAACGGGTTGTATGCCGCGATCTCGTCCTTTATGAAGTCAGAGTTCTTCTTAAGCTCGCCGTTCACGTAATTCGCGCCGTACTCCTCGACGAGAGTCTTTGTATCCGAATACAGGTTCGTGCCGAGGCCCAGCCTGTCGCCTTCTATCGTCCAGCCCATTGCAGCAAGCGTCGTCGGGAACATGTCGAATGTAGAGAACTCTCTTGCCTCTTCAGGCTGCGTGAGCACACCGTTTAAGATGCAGCAGTATGTCTTTCTCTCGTAGGAAGGCTCGATCGCCTCGCAGAAATTCGAGTCCATCGTGATGTGGTCGCCGCAGATGACGATCGTCGTGTTCTCATAGAAATCCTGCGCCTTTATCCACTCGACGAAATCGTACACCTGTCTGTCGGAGCAGGAGATTACGTTCGCATACTGGTTGCCGGGGTACTCGTCTTCGCACAGGTCGCATACCCATCCGTCCTCGAAATGCGTATCCACCGTAAGCATCGTGAAGTTGAATGGCTCCGGCTTTGACGCAAGGTCTAAGATCTCGGCCTTGGCGAAATCGAAGAGCTTCTCGTCCTCGTATCCCCACCAAACCTTGTAGCCCTCGGGAATGTAGCCGTTTTCCATTGCATATACATAGTCGAATATCTTGTATCCGCCATGTCCGCTGAAATATTGTGCTCTGCCGCCGAATACCGCATCAGAACCGACCAACAGTTCCTGGTTGTAGCCCTGGGCAGCAAGGATGTCGCCGATCATGGTAGCGCCGGGATAGAAAGAATCCTGCGTGCCTGCAGCATTTCCGACCTCCTCCATGGCGGGAAGTCCTGCGGTCTGTGCGACCATCGCACCGGAAGTAAATGTCGCGCCGTGCAGCGAGAGTGCGCCGTTGAGCTTGCCCGTGCTGCCGTTGAAGCAGCAGCCTTCGCCGAGCGCGTAGTTTGTCAGATTGGGAATGTAGTTGTCGTCGTAAGCACCGCCCGATGTCTTGTCGGAGTAAGTTGCCTCCATCGACTCAAGGAAAATGTAGATAAGATTCCTCTGCTCACCGGGTGCCTGAAGCACTACCGTGTTGGGGTCAACGTAATTGTCCTTGATGAAATCCGAGCTCTCGCCCTTATTCTTGAAGTAATCGACAACGTCATACTTCGAGCAGAAGAAGAACATCGTAAGCGTAAGGGATATCACAAGGATGATGCTGACTGCGGTATTTACTATCTTTACAAGCTTTTGCCTGTTTGCTTTCTTTGAGAGCACGATATTGAACGTCACAAGCGCTGCCGCGATAAGAAGCGAAGGCGTCAACGCCCTGAAGATGAAACTCCAGATGACGTCGGGATTCGTGCCTTTGATCGGTGCGAAGAGATGATAAACGATCTCATCGAAGGTGATGTGCCTCCAGATATCCATCGTCCACAGCATCGCGAAAATCAGGAGTGCCAGCAAAAGTGCCAGAACTCCTATTCCGATTATTCCCAGAATGTGCCTTACTTTTTTCATTCCGCGTAAATTTTAAAGCAAAACTGTGGCAAAGTTAGATGGTAAAAGACTGATTTGCACAAATAGAGGTGGTCGGTTTTTGTGGAAAATGCACCAATGGCGGGGTGTGGTGGCCCTGCCTGCCACCTTGTTGACCCCTCATATTGAGCCCGGTCGCTAGTTCGTCGCTGAAAATGACAAATCCAGCGACTTTTTGGCGACTTCCGCTGATTCGTCGCTGAAAACGACAAATCCAGCGACTTTCCAGCGACTAGAGCAAATAAGCAACAAAAAAGCCCCGGACATTTCCGAGGCTTGGTGGAGCGGGATACGAGACTTGAACTCGCGACTTTCACCTTGGCAAGGTGACACTCTACCACTGAGTTAATCCCGCGTGCTTGAATATTATATGAGCGCGCCCCAGATTTGTCAACACTGATTTTCGGAGCGGCAAAAACACTACAGGTCGCTGATGTCCGCGTCCAGTGAGACCTTTACTTCATAGCCCGGAGCAACTTCCTTCACATCATTTACGATATGTGCATACAGTTCATCGATATTGACCTCGTCAAAATCAATGATGATGTCGAATGTTATCCTCTTCCTCTTCTCGTCGATATAGAATCCGTGCATCTGGATGACATTGTCATGGTCCATGACCAGCCTGGTGATCTCAGAGCGGATCCTCATTGCCTCGTCATCGCCTGTGTTGCGAGAGTACAATCCGACACCCGTCATGATTATCGCAGTCTTGTCGTACACCGCTTCGACGATGTCGCGGGTCAGTGCATCGAACTCCTTAGCGGTCATTGTATCGTCGACTTCGACGTGCAGAGAACCAAGGTAGCGGTCCGGGCCGTAGTTGTGCAGTACAACGTCGTATGTGCCGTATACTCCCGGGAGCTCGTTTACTATGGCTTTGACCTTCTTGGTGAGCTCGCCTTCAACGCGGTGGCCGAGCATGTCGTCGACCGCCTCGCGGATCATTTCGATGCCTGCCTTGATGATAAAGGCGGAGATGACAACGCTGACGTAAGCCTCGAGATTGAGCCCTGTAGCAATGAAGATGATCGCCGATACGAGTACCGCAGTGGACAGAACAGCATCAAAGAGCGCGTCCGTGCCGGATGCCTTGAGAAGGTCTGACTTTGCCTGCGCCGCCTTCTTCCTGAAGTACAGTCCCAGGAATATCTTAACGATTACCGCGACGCCGATTATCGCCAGCGAGACGATGTTATGGTCCGGAGGCTCGGGTGCGAATATCTTCTTTATCGACTCGATCGTTGCAGTGACACCGGCATAAAGGATGATGACCGCGACCGCCATCTGGCTTAAGTACTCTACCCTGCCGTGGCCGAGCGGATGCTTCTTGTCGGGCTTTTTGCCGGCGATCTTGGTGCCGACGATGGTAATGATCGAAGACAGGCAGTCACTCAGATTGTTGACGGCATCAAGGACCATCGCAATGGAATTCACGGCAAGACCGGTGGCAGCCTTTACGCTTGCCAGAAGCGCATTTGCCACGATGCCGACGATACCCGTCCTTACTACTGTTCTTTCTCTGTCTTCCATAGCGGTTATTATAACGCAAAAAACCGCGCCCTTCTAATGAAGGACGCGGTTACAACTCAAATTCTCTATAGGATCAATCTGCCGGACTGAACATATCCTTTCCAACACCACAGATAGGGCAAACCCAATCCTCGGGGATATCTTCAAAGGCTGTTCCGGGTGCGATACCGCTGTCCGGATCTCCAAGCGCAGGGTCGTAGATATAGCCGCATGCGCTGCAAACATATTTCTGCATAGGTCATTACCTCCTTGTTTTTTTGTTTTCACCCTATGAGTTTAGTTTATACTGAAAAGTGATAAAAAGAAACAACGCGAGGTGAATAAATTGTTAAGAAAAACCCCGCGGATTCCATTAACCGCGGGGCTTTCTTTCCTTAACCTATTCCCAGATTCCTATTCCTATATCCTAAGCCCGTAACGCCGGCTTATATGCGGTAAAAAAGATATTCCTTAGGAGGTGGCTTTCTTTTGTTTACGTCTTAATGATATATTTTAACTGTGACCGGATACATATCCGTATGCGCGGATTAACCTCAGGTTTTTCCGCAGGAATCGCGAAATAGAGGTGCTACTCATGGGCAGACAATCGATCAAGGAAAACAAGAACATCTACTTCACCAGCCGCGAAGACGCAGAACTCACGCGCGAAGCCGCCGCAGACCTCATGCCCGGCATGGGTCCCGACCGTATCGAAAGGATCGAATCCGAGAAGATATCTCCGCGCCCCGAAGACGTTACCGCCATGGCAGATGCTTACAAGAAGCCGGAACTGCTCAACTACTACTGCACCTCCGAATGCCCCATAGGCAAAAGGACTGTCATCCCCGTAGATGCCAAGGAACTGTCACAGATCGCACTGTCCATGCTCAAATCCCTGAGCGAACTCAACATGCGCAAGGACAGGCTTATCGATATCGCTATCGACAACAAGATAGATGCCAGTGAGCTCCCTGAGTTCGTCGCGATCAAAGATGCACTGGCAGACATAGCCATGACGGCAGGCACCATGCAGCTCTGGATCGACAAGATGATTGCTGCAGGAGAAATCACGGAAGAAGAGATGGAAGCTGCCAGAAAGAGATAACACCGCTTAATAATCCAAAATAAAAAGCCGGCCCGCAGGCCGGCTTTACTATTTGTCCGGAATGCTTATCAAGCGAGTCCGAAGTATTTAGCGATGACAAGAGCTTCGTCTGCAGCGAGCTGCTTGAGGTTGTCGTCGTTGAGCATCCACTTTGCGGAATTCGGGTTCGTATAGAAGCTGTGCTCAAGAAGTACGCCCGGAACGCCAACGTCGGTGCATCCCCTGAGAACGCCGTAGTAGTCACCATTCTCGCCTACTCTGTGATAGAGCTGTGCGGGAGCCGTGCCCATGTCTTTCGCGATGACCTGAGCCAGCTGCATGCCGATGGTGTCAGCCGAGCCGTTGATGCAGCAGTACGCACTCGGATTGGAATACGTTGAGTTGCTGCTTGCGTCGGAGTGGATACTGATGAACAGGTCGCAGCCTTGTGCGCATAGACCTCGGTCATAGACTCCCATGCTCTCGTACTGGTCCCCTCGCGTCAGTATGACCATGATGCCGTATTTCTCGAGTTCCGCCTTGAGATAGAGATGGAACTTCCATGTGAAGTCGGACTCGTAGTACTCGGGAACGGAAGGGCTCTGGTTGTACTTACCGATGTGGCCTGCATCGAGGCAAACGATGATCTGATCCTTGTCGGGATAAGACTTCTTTGTTGTGTTGCTGACAATGCCGTTAAGGTTGCCGGGGTTGCTGCCGCCCTTCTTTACGAGGACGATCTGGATGGCCTCGAGCCTCTTGCCAAAGCCTTCGGTTCCCGCGAACTCACCGTTCTTTGCCCAGCCAAGCCAGCCGAAATACTCGCAGTGGACTCTGTAATAGATGTCGTAATAGTTGGCAACGTCGCCGGTCAGCTCGATCTTGATTCCCTCAAGACGTTTGGACTGCCCGCTCGTGCCGCCCAACTGTCCGTCGGTCTTCCAGCTCTGCCAGCCGATGTCCTGTACGTGTGTGGTGTACTTGACACCGCCGGCATATTCTGTGCCTACGTAGTCGATATAGATGCCTTCAAGTCTTCTGCCCTTGCCGGTCGAACCTGAGCACTCACCGTCTAAAGCCCATTTCGACTCCCAGCCTACATCCTGGATGTGTGTCTTGTATGCCAGAAGGCCGCTTGTGCCCGTGTAAGTCTGATCGGTGCTGACAAGTCTGACGTGCAGTTTCTCGAGACGCTTGGACTCACCTGTGGTGCCTGCGAGCTGTCCTTCACCGACCCAGCCCTGGGAGTCACCGTAATCCTGGATGTGTACCCAGTACTCGATAGTGAAGTGGTTCGCAAGTTCGCCAGTGAGCTTCATGTAGATGCCCTCGAGACGCTTGGACTGTCCGCTTGTACCTGCAGCGCCGCCTGCCTTTACCCAGTCCATCCAGCCGATGTCCTGAACGTGAACCTTGTACTCGATTGTGCCTTCGTATCCCGTGTTGTTCTCGAAATTGATCGTGATGCTCTCGAGACGTCTGGACAGACCTTCCGTACCGAGCACGAGCTCGCCGGTCTCTGCATTGAACGTACCGGGGGTGTCGCCCTGATCCTGTACGTGTGCAACACCGGAAAGCTTGTAGTTAACAGCAGCTTCCACCTGTTGCGGGAAAAGCCTCAGTCCCGTAAACGTGACGATAGCCGCCATCGCTATGGAAACAGTGCCTTTGATGATTTTGTTGAACATAAGATTCACCCTTTTTCTTTTGCTACGATTTTATATATCTTTCCTATTATAAGTCAGGGATTAATAAATAATGAGTCAAAAATGTTGCAAAATGGAGCGGGTTACGAGGCTCGAACTCGCGACATTCAGCTTGGGAAGCTGACACTCTACCAACTGAGTTAAACCCGCATCTCAAAAATAATAGAGCAAACAGACCCCTAAGTCAAACCGCCCAAAGGCGCCATTACGACCGTGGAATCGCCTGCAAATGCAAGGAAATCGTCGCACATCTCATGCCTGAAACCGTCCTTGACATAAGGCAGCCAGAACTGCTGTTCGGAGAAGTTCGCCCAGATGAGCATGAACGCACAGCGCTTTCCGCCTTCGCTCTTCATCAGGCAGGCGAGCAGGTCGGTAAACCACTTGCGGTTGGCGTTGTCTGACGGTGCCAGACCCTCGAAATAGCCCGCCGGCGTCTCGAGCGCGCGGTAACCGGTCTCCGTGAAAGCGGGTACCTTCTGATGTACCTGCGCGATCTCATAGAGGTTGTCGAGAGAAGCGGCAAGGGACTTGAAGAAAACGTCTCCCTTCTTCGGGTTGTCGTGATAGTAATCCAGGCCCAGAATGTCCACTACATCGTCTCCCGGGTAGCGGGCAAGGTAGTCTGCACGTTCCGTCAGGGGGCCGTTCGGGGAATAACAGAAGGCGAAATTCTTCACGCCCTTCTCCTTGCACAGGTAGTCTGTCGTATAACGGAAGAGCGCCTTGTACTCTTCCGGTTTGAGGTGCGATGCGCCCCACCAGAACCAGTCACCGTTGCACTCGTGAAAGGGACGAAAGATCATGGGGATCAGCTCGCCGTTAGTATTGATGCACTTGCCTGAAAAATCCGCGATCATGTCGAGGAACCTGAGATACTTGGCATTGAGGTCCCCGCCCGGCATGATCCTCCTGCCGCAGTCGTTTTCGACGCTTGTTGCGGAATAATCGTAGTAGCCGTCCCCGCCCAAAGAGAAATCCGGCATGTGTGCCGAGAGCGTTATGATGCACCCGTTGTTCCATAGATTCTTGACGGTCTTGACCAGGATCTCAGGTGTTCCTTCGTATCCGGTGAGCCCCAGCGTGTCTATGCCCACCACCGCGGGCATGTTCCCGCAGAGGCGTCTGCAGTCTGAATCTGTTCCGTCTTTGGTATCGATCGAGATCCCGATATGCCCGGCATTCTGCTGTCCGAACAGGATAAAGTCCGAACGGGAGTAATCCTCAAGGATCGTGAGGAGTTTTCTGACGGCGTCTGTCCTGGCGTACCGCTCGTTCATATTACTTGTTGCCGTTATAACCTGCCGGCTTTACCGGTTTGCTTTCCGGCTGCTGCATCTTCCTCTGGAAGTCGCCGAACGGGTCGTGTATGTCGGAGATGTCCCCGCCCAGGTTCTGGATGGCAGACATCATCTCATAGAAAAGCTCTCTGTCGATTGTATCCTGGTTACGGTTGATATAGTTCTTGAACATTGCCGCAGCGCGCTTATCGCCGTAATCAGCGAGGCAGAGCACCGCATAGATCTTGTTCGTCATGAAGCGGAACGCGCGTCTCAGGGCATCGTAGATCTCCTCGGAAGGGTTATCCTTGCCGATGGCGGTCAGCATGATGACAACGTCCTCGCAGGGACCTTCAAGGCCCGTGTCGGCGTTTGTCTCGATGATATATGTGAGGAACGGCACGGATACTTCCGGGAAGGCCTCGATGTAGCCCGCGATGGAATCCGCCACGAAATCCTTCGTCTGCGGATAGCTCATGAATCTGTCCAGGACAGCCTTAACATAGCACGCCTCACCCATCTTCGTCAGCACCTCAAGGCAGGATTTCGCTTTCTGGAATTCCATCTCGAAGATCTTGTCCTCGTCGTCTAATTCCTCGTCGGTCCATGCGGAATCGCCGATGGTCTGAGCGCATCTCAGCTTTGCCTCCTCGCGGTTCGGGTCGTCCGCGATACTCTGCTGCAGGCAGGAAGGCGCGCTGCGGTCGAGCTCCGTTGCGCAGTACTCAAGGCACTCGAATTTCTCTTCGAGCGTCATCTCATCGAAAAGCTGATGCATGCTCTTGTCACCCAGCTTCTCGTCCGGCTCCTCTTCCAGGGCGCGTGTGGCTTCGTCGATCTCATCCTTGGCCAGACGCTGGATGTACTCTTCGAACGTCGCATCGTCTGTGCCTTCGGGCTTCTCGCCGATCCTGTCGCTGAACTCATCGACCTTCTGGTCTAAGATGATAGCGGCGATCTCGTCGTAGCGCTTAAGGATGTCTTTGATTGCGTCAGTCATAACGCGCCTCCTTTGTTTTGATAATAAAAAAGCACCGCGGTGATTGCGATGCTTTTTGTTTTTGGAGGTACCACCCAGATTTGAACTGGGGAATCAGGGTTTTGCAGACCCATGCCTTACCACTTGGCTATGGTACCATTGGTGACCCGTACGAGAGTTGAACTCGTCACTCCGCCGTGAAAGGGCGACGTCTTAGCCGATTGACCAACGGGCCCTGTATGGTAGCGGCAGTGGGATTCGAACCTACGACCTGCCGGGTATGAACCGGACGCTCTGGCCAACTGAGCTATGCCGCCATGACAGTGCGTAGAAAATTATATAGGCTGGAGGGTTCTAAGTCAAGGTGTTTGTTCAGTGGCGAGGTCAAGATTTCGCATTATCAGCGCAGTGAGCTCGTATTTGGTGTTCTCCGGGTTGAAAACTATGCCCCCGCCCTCATACGTGTAGATGATGTCCACCCCCTCGATCAGCCCCAGGTCCGTGTACACGCGGTGGCTCCGTTCCTTGTCTTCGCGGTACCTCCGGTCGCCCATCTTGCCTTGGTGCTCATGGTAGAAACATCTTCCCGTCAGCCTGGAGTAGCCCAGAAAGTCCGGCGTGTACTTAATCCCGCCAAGGTAGATCGGGGTCTCGTACTTGAACTCTATGCCCTGTTCGTCGTACACCATTGCTATTGCCCGCTCGCTCTTGGACTTGTAGTTTACGCCCTTGTACGACAGTTCCGGACTGCTCTTGTAATCGTTCATCTCCGCCGGCACCTGCTCGAAATACTCCCTGTCCATGGTCATGCTCTCCCACACTATCCGCTTCACCGGGTGCGGGTTAAGAGCCGGGACCAGGGCATCACCGTATTTGGAGTGCCAAGCCGCGAGGAGCAGGTTGAGTTCCTTGGTGATCAGGTCACGTTCCCTGCCGATTGGGAGCAATTCGCGGCCCTTCGGACCTGTAGAGAGGTATTTTTTGCCGGCCTTGTAGCAAAACTCAGCCGTTCCACCCTTATATTTTATGGTCTTGAGCGTGACAGCATCCAACTCTGCCAGCTTATTCCGACAGTAATTTATATATAGGGCATGCATTTCAAATGTCAGTTTCTCGGCTATTATCATTCCCTAATTCTAATACCCGAGTTCCTTAAAATCGCCCCCTTGAGCAAAAGTTGAGACTTTTTAAAACATCGTCGGTCAAGTCCTAAATTGTGTGTAAATTCATTTTCCTCAAATGCTTTTCCCATTTGTTGGTTGTTATGCTATTTCTTTCATGTTTTGTAACCAGACGGTTCTGTTTTCACGGTATGTCGTTATCGCAGTAATTCTTGCAC
>JAILMZ010000075.1 GCA_024692105.1 Saccharofermentans sp. | reverse complement strand
CTTGAAGAGCTCCAATGCCATCTCCTTAGGGAGACCGCACTGATGCATCTTGAGCTCAGGTCCGACGATGATAACTGAACGTCCGGAGTAGTCTACACGTTTACCGAGGAGGTTCTGTCTGAAACGTCCCTGCTTACCCTTGAGCATGTCAGACAGTGACTTGAGCTGTCTGTTGCTTGTAGCAGATGTGGAACCCTTAACAGGTGTGCCGTGACGGCCGTTGTCGATCAATGCGTCAACAGCTTCCTGGAGCATTCTCTTCTCGTTACGTACGATGATCTCAGGAGCGCCAAGGTCAAGGAGCTTCTTAAGACGGTTGTTTCTTCCGATAACTCTTCTATAGAGGTCGTTAAGGTCGGAAGTAGCATAACGTCCGCCGTCCAAAGGTACCATAGGGCGGAGTTCCGGAGGAAGTACCGGAATAACGTCAAGTACCATCCACTCGGGCTTGTTGCCGGAAGCCTTGAAAGCTTCAGCGATCTCGAGTCTCTTATTGATCTTGAGTCTCTTCTGTGTGCTTACAGAACCGACCTTCTCCTGCTGGAGCTGCTCGATGATCTCGTCGATATTGAGTTCAGACAAGAGGATCTTGATAGCCTCGGCACCCATCTTTGCAACGAAAGAATCCTTGCCGCACTTTTCTCTTACGCTCTTGTACTGGTCTTCTGTAATGATGTCGTACTTGTTAAGACCTGTCTCAACGCTGTTACCGGGATCGATTACGATGTACTTTGAATAATAAAGTACGCTCTCGAGCTGCTTAACTGTGAGGTCAAGCAATGTACCGATCTTCGAAGGCTGGGTCTTGAAGTACCAGATGTGTGATACGGGTGTAGCGAGCTGGATGTGGCCGAGTCTCTCACGACGAACTGTGTTCTTTGTGACTTCTACTCCGCACTTATCGCAGATCATGCCCTTAAATCTGATCTTCTTGTACTTACCGCAGCGGCATTCCCAGGACTTTGTAGGTCCGAAGATCTTCTCGCAGAAGAGTCCGTCTACCTCAGGTCTCTGTGTACGATAGTTGATGGTCTCAGGCTTCTTAACTTCGCCGTGGGACCAAGCCTTGATGACCTCGGGAGATGCAAGCTGAATACTTATTTTTGTAAGATGATTTGTATCATTCATATCTATCTTTTATCTCCTTTACATATCTCCGTCATCGTCAAAGGAATCGTCGCCGAAGTCGCCGTCCTCTTCCTTGATGTTTCCGAGCTCATCTGCCTCTACGAAGCCTTCGCTGAAAATATCTGAAGGAGACTCTGCATCTTCACCATCGAGTGAAGCTCTTGTTGACTCATCCATCTCACTGTATGTGTCGAATGACTGTCTGTCCTCAACGATATATTCCTTATCGTCTGTGTATGTACGGACATCCAATGCCAATGCCTTAAGCTCGTTAACAAGGACATTGAAGGATTCAGGGATACCCGGATCAGGAATGTTCTTGCCGCGGATGATGGCATCATATGTCTTTGAACGTCCTTCGATATCGTCGGACTTAACTGTGAGGATCTCCTGGAGAGTATGAGCAGCACCGTAAGCTTCGAGTGCCCAAACTTCCATTTCTCCGAATCTCTGTCCGCCGAACTGAGCCTTACCGCCCAAAGGCTGCTGAGTAACAAGTGAGTAAGGTCCTGTGGATCTTGCGTGCATCTTGTCGTCAACGAGGTGGTGCAGCTTCATGTAGTACATAATACCTACTGTTACTCTGTTCTCGAAAGGTTCACCTGTACGGCCGTCGTAAAGAACAGTCTTACCGTCCTTATCGATGCCTGCAAGCTCGAATGCATCTGCGATGTCGTTCTCGTTTGCGCCGTCGAAAACAGGAGTTGCGATCTTCCAGTTAAGAGCCTTGGCAGCACGGCCGAGGTGTACCTCGAGGAGCTGACCGATGTTCATACGGGAAGGAACGCCGAGCGGGTTCAAGCAGATATCGAGTGTTGTACCGTCAGGTAAGAAAGGCATATCCTCTTCAGGAAGTACTCTGGAGACGACACCCTTGTTTCCGTGACGTCCTGCCATCTTGTCGCCGATGGAGAGCTTTCTCTTCTGAGCGACATAAACGCGGACTCTCTTGTCAACACCGTTCTTGAGGTTGCCGTTTGTCTCCTTTGTGGAAACAACAACGTCAACTACAACGCCGGAACCGCCGTGAGGAACACGCTTTGAAGTATCCTTAACTTCTCTTGCTCTCTCGTTGAAGATTGCCTTGTAAAGTCTCTCTTCAGCTGTCTGGTCTGTCTCACCCTTAGGTGAAACCTTACCAACGAGGATGTCTCCGTCCTTAACCTCGGCACCGATCATGACGATACCGTTCTCGTCGAGGTTGGAGAGTGCGTCATCGCTGACGTTAGGAACTTCTCTTGTGATCTGCTCAGCACCGAGCTTTGTCTCACGTGCTTCGCACTCGTGCTCTTCGATATGGATAGATGTATAAACATCATCTCTTACGATTCTCTCATTTACGAGAACAGCGTCCTCGTAGTTATAACCTTCCCATGTCGTGAATCCGATGAGAACGTTACGTCCGAGAGCAAGCTCACCGTTGTCTGTAGCAGGACCGTCTGCGATAGTATCGCCGGCCTTTACCTTATCGCCGATAGCAACGATAGGACGCTGGTTGATGCATGTGCTCTGGTTGGATCTCTGATACTTAGCGAGCATGTATGTGTCTACTGTGCCCTCTGTTGTAGTAACTTCGATCTTATCTGCTGCAACGAAGGTTACAACACCGTCGTGTGCGGAAACGATGCATACGCCGGAGTCCTTAGCTGCACGGTACTCCATACCTGTTCCGATGATAGGTGCCTCAGGCTTGATGAGAGGTACTGCCTGACGCTGCATGTTGGAGCCCATGAGAGCACGGTTAGCGTCGTCGTTACCAAGGAACGGAATGAGTGATGTAGATACGGATACGAGCTGCTTAGGAGATACGTCCATGTAGTCGACCTGTTCAGGATCGAGCTGCAGGAACTGGTCTAAGTAACGGCATACGATCTTCTTGCCGATGAAACGGCCGTCTTCATCGATAGGCTCGTTAGCCTGAGCGATGTTGTACTCATCCTCTTCGTCAGCGGACATGTAAACAACTTCGTCAGTAACTCTGAGGTTCTCCTTATCGAACTTTCTGTAAGGAGTCTCGATAAATCCGTACTTGTTGATGCGGGCGTAGATAGCCAGTGAGGTCATGAGACCGATGTTCTGACCTTCCGGTGTCTCGATCGTACACATACGTCCATAGTGTGTAGGGTTGATATCACGGACTTCCATTGAAGCTCTCTCACGTGAGATACCGCCGGGACCCAAAGCTGAAAGTCTTCTCTTGTTCGTAAGCTCAGCCAGAGGGTTGTTCTGGTCAGCGAAAGCTGAAAGCTGTGATGATCCGAAGAACTCTCTGAATGCAGCAGACAAAGGTCTTGTGTTAACGAGGCTTGTAGCCGTAACAACTTCGCCTTCCTTGCTGGAGATCTGCGAGATCCTGTCTCTTGTATTCTTCTCGACTCTCTGGATACCTGTACGGAGCTGGTTCTGGAGGAGCTCGCCTACAGACTTAACTCTACGGTTGCCCAAGTGGTCGATGTTGTCGATTCTACCAACGCCTCTGTGGAGACCG
>JAILMZ010000043.1 GCA_024692105.1 Saccharofermentans sp. | reverse complement strand
TTACTTCTTGCTCTTCTTAGCCTTTGTGTTGACCTTATCCTTAAGAGCCTTACCAGCCTTGAACTTAGGAGCTGTGCAAGCAGCGATCTTTGTTGTAGCGCCTGTCTGAGGGTTGCGGCCTGTTCTTGCAGCTCTCTCAGAAGTCTCGAATGTACCGAAACCTACGAGCTGAACCTTGCCCTTAGCCTGGAGCTCATCAGAAACTGTCTCGATGAATGCGTTGAGAACTGCCTCTGTGTCCTTCTTGGAAGTGCCAGCCTTAGCTGCCATAGCTTCTACTAACTCTGTCTTATTCATTTGATTTCCTCCCATATGGGTTTTGATTTGCGATGCCAAATAGCGGCAACGTCGGTATTTTATCGATAATCTCGCCAAAAATCAACACATCAGGACAAATAAATCACAAAAAACCTTGATTTTGAATATGTTTACAATTTGTTAATGCAAAAACATACTCATGCCATATTAAAAGTGCATTATATGGGCAGGAGAATCCTACGGGTATAAAGAATGAGTTTGTAACTGGGAACTGTGATTTTTATCTCAGTTCCTTTTTTTTTATCGATTTTTCTGTAAAATGGAAATGGACTTTATAACGGAAGGCTTTTCGTATGGATATATTAATGGCATTGCTTCAAAACCGTATACTTTGGGCAGGCGTCTCTGCATGGTTGCTGGCGCAGATACTCAAGGCGATCAGTAATGTCATCATCACGGGCAAATTCAGCTGGGAAAGGCTTGTCGGTGACGGCGGCATGCCGAGCGGACATTCTGCGACCGTCTCTGCCGTCATGGTCTCAGCCGGTCTGTACAAAGGCTGGGATTCTGCGACGTTTGCCGTTGCCGCCATCCTCGCGATCATCGTCATGCACGATGCGATGAACGTCAGGCTTGAATCCGGCAAGCAGGCACACCTTCTCAATGTCATGGCCGAGATGTTCGAGGAACTTACCGGCACTGACCTTCCTAATGACAAGAGACTCAAGGAACTTCTCGGACACACGCCTCTCCAGGTAGGATGCGGCTGTGCCCTCGGCATCGTTGTTGCGATAGCCGTCTACTTCCTGTTCCAATAATATGATCTACACCATCACTCTCAATCCGGCTCTGGACAGGAGTTTCTCCGCCGAAACGGTCGAAGTCGGCACCGTTAACCGCATCACGCCCGTAAGGGATGATCCGGGAGGCAAGGGCATCAATGTCGCCCAGGTACTCAAAGCATTGGATAAACCCGTTTGTTCCTGCCTCATCATCGGAGGCAGCATCGGGTTGTCGATTGCTTCCATGCTGGACAAGGAAGGCATCCCGACGATCATAGGCGAGGTCAAGGCCAACACCAGAAGCAATGTTAAGATCACGGGCAGCGACGGCGTTACCACCGAGTTCAACGAAGCAGGCCCCGCTTTTGTCAGTGATGCATATGAAGCGATGGAATCCGAACTCTTCGAGCGTATCGAAGAAGGCGATATCTGCGTCATATCCGGAAGCGTTCCGCCCGGAGCCCCGGAAGACATCTATGCGGAGCTCATTACCGCCCTCAAGGAAAAGGGATGCAGGACATTCCTCGATACTTCCGGCGTGTGCCTTGCAAAGGGACTTGAGGCAGGACCGTATTTCGCGAAACCGAACGCGGCTGAAGCAGGCATAGGCGAGAGCATAGAAGAGGCGATAGGCATCGCAGACACATACATCGCAAAGGGCATCAACAGCATCATCATCACGCTCGGCAGTTACGGCGCCGTCTACCGTGATGCGGATGGCAGGCTCATGACCTGCGCGGGAGTCAAGGTCACTCCCGTGTGCACCACAGGATGCGGAGACGCGGTTACGGCAGGGTTTGCCTCAGGCATATACAGCGGCTTAGAGCCCGCGGAGGCTTTCCGTTTCGCGATCGCGTGCGGAACGGCAGCTGCGGTAACAGACGGTACCCAGGCACCTTCGCCCGAGACCATCGAAAAATATCTTCAGGAAGTCCGCATCAATATCCTCTCGTAAGCATTGAAAAAGCCAAACAAATGTTCTATAATCGTCTAAAAGGTTCAGGGCGGTCACGTAATGTTTAATTTAGTATCAAGTTTCAAGCCTTCGGGTGACCAGCCGCAGGCGATAGACAGCATAGTCAAGGGGATAGAGAGCGGCATGTCCGCGCAGACGCTTCTGGGTGTCACGGGCTCGGGCAAGACATTCACCATGGCGAACATCATCGAGCGTCTTCAGAGGCCCGCGCTCGTTCTTGCGCACAACAAGACTCTCGCAGGTCAGCTCTATGCCGAATTTAAGGAACTGTTCCCTGAGAATGCCGTCGAGTACTTTATCTCATACTACGATTACTACCAGCCGGAGGCGTATATCGCCGCGACGGATACCTATATCGAGAAGGATTCGTCCGTTAACGATGAGATCGACCGTATGAGGCACGAAGCCACGAAGTCGCTCCTGTCCAGACGTGACACGATCGTCGTTGCTTCGGTGTCCTGCATCTACGGTATCGGCGAGAAGAGTGACTATATGTCGCTGATGCTCTCGCTCGAGGTCGGTCTCGAGATATCCCGCGATGCGGTAATCACCCAGCTCGTCAACATGCAGTACGACAGGAACGAGTTTGAGTTAAAGCGCGGATGCTTCAGATGCAAGGGTGACATCTTGGATATCTGGACACCGGATTCGGAGAACACGCTTACAAGGATCAGTTTCTTCGGTGATGAGATAGACAAGATAAGTTTTGTTGATGCCATTACAGGCAGGGTCATGTATACCAAGACATTCACGGAGATCTTCCCGGCATCGCACTATGCCACGGGCAGGGCGAAGCTCAATAGGGCGATTGACGGCATTGAAGAAGAACTCGAAGACCGTCTTAAGTTCTTAAGAGATGAGGGCAAGCCGATAGCTGCCTACAGACTCGAGCAGCGTACCCGTTACGACATGGACATGATGAGGGAGACCGGATTCTGCAAAGGCATCGAGAACTATTCAAGGCACATCGCCGGAAGACAGGCGGGTGAGCCTCCTTGCACGCTCATGGACTTCTTCCCGGATGATTATCTTCTCTTCATAGACGAGTCCCACCAGACCATCCCGCAGGTAAGGGCGATGTATAACGGCGACCATTCCCGTAAGGAGATGCTGATAGATTACGGATTCCGTCTGCCTTCGGCATTTGACAACAGGCCGCTCAAATTTGACGAGTTCGAACAGCGCATGGGTCAGACGATCTTTGTCAGCGCGACTCCTGCAGAGTATGAGGCTGAGCACAGCGTCCAGACCGTAGAGCAGATGATAAGGCCTACGGGACTTCTCGAACCCGAGATCTTCGTAAGACCTGTCGAAGGTCAGATCGAAGACATACTGAATGAACTTCAGGAGCAGAAGAAGAGAGGCGACAAGAGCCTTATCATGACGCTCACGAAGCGAATGGCTGAAGACCTGACCGAGTTCCTCACCAAGGAAGGCGTAAGGGTCACGTATCTCCACTCTGACATCAAGGCAGTCGAGAGAATGCAGATATTGAACAAGCTGAGAGCAGACGAGGTCGATGTTATCGTCGGTATCAACCTGTTAAGGGAAGGCATCGATCTGCCTGAGGTATCGCTCCTCATGATCCTCGATGCCGATAAGGAAGGATTCTTAAGATCCGAGCGTTCGCTCATTCAGATCATAGGCAGATGCGCCCGTAACGAGCGCGGACGCGTCATCCTTTATGCGGATGAAGTCACGGATTCCATGATGAACGCCGTATCTGAGACCAACCGCAGAAGGGATATCCAGAAGAAGTTCAACGAAGAGCACGGCATAATACCGAAGACGGTCAAGAAGGATATAAGAGATGTCTTCGAGATCGTTGCCGAGAGCGCTGGTTCAGGCAGCAGGTCAGGCAAGGGCGGCAAGTCAGCTTCAGCAGCTAAGCCTTCGGGCATCGATCCGGAGAAGCTTATCAACGACGGAGTTGCTTCCGGCTCGAAGGAAGAGAAGGACAAGATGATCGAGAAGCTGACGCGCGAGATGGAGAAGGCGGCAAAGGGCCTCGAATTCGAGAAGGCGGCGGAACTCAGGGATATCATCATAGAGCTTAAGGGGATAAAGCAATGACGGGGTTTTGTCATCTTCATCTGCATACCGAATACAGTCTTCTTGACGGTGCCATCAAGATAAAGGAACTGGCATCCCGTCTTAAGGACATGGGCATGGATGCCTGTGCCATAACCGATCACGGAGTAATGTACGGAGCGGTGTCTTTCTACAGGGAGATGACCGCTGCTGGTATCCATCCGGTCATCGGCTGCGAAGTGTATGTCGCACCGGGTTCAAGATTCGATAAGAATGCTGATGCCAACAAAGGAGAGAGGGCGTATAACCATCTGATCCTTCTGGCAAAGGACAATAACGGACTTGCCAATCTTAACAGGCTTGTATCTGCAGGCTGGACCGAAGGCTTCTACAGAAGGCCGAGGATAGACGAAGAACTCCTTGCCAAGTGGCACGACGGATTGATCTGTCTTTCAGCATGCGTATCGGGCAAGATCGCATGCATGGTCATAGACGGCAACCTCGAAGGCGCGAAGAAAACGGCACTGGCATATGACGAACTCTTCGGAAGAGGCAATTACTATCTTGAGATCCAGGCGAACACCACGCCTCAGCAGGCGAGAGTAAATTCCGCACTGATAAAGATATCCAATGAGACGGGAATCCCTCTCGTCGCCACGAACGACTGTCATTATCTGAAGAAGTCTGACAGCGAGGCTCAGGACATACTGATGTGCATCTCGACCGGAGCAAGGATCGATGATGAGAACCGCATGCGCATGACTACCGATGATTTCTATGTAAAGTCCGAGACCGAGATGCGCCAGTTCTTCTCAGAGATCCCCGAGGCGATCGACAATACAATGAAGATCGCGCAGATGTGCCACACAGAATACGATTTCGATACCATACACCTTCCCGTGTATGAGATCCCGGAAGGATACAAGGACCACGCTGAGTATCTGACCGATCTTACGTATAAGGGCCTTAAGAAGAGATTCGAGGTCCAGCCGCCTTCGACCGAAGAAGAAGAATACATGAAGCGCGCGGAATACGAGCTTTCCGTCATCAACAAGATGGGATATACGGATTACTATCTCATCGTCTGGGACTTCATCAACTATTCCAAAACACACGATGTTACCGTAGGTCCGGGAAGAGGTTCGGGCGCAGGCTCTCTTGTTGCTTATGCGATAGGCATCACGGATATCGACCCGATAAGATACGGACTCGTGTTCGAGAGATTCCTTAATATCGAGCGTGTATCGATGCCGGATTTCGACGTCGATTTCAACGATGAGAGAAGACAGATAGCAATAGACTATGTCACTGAGAAGTACGGCAAGAGCCGTGTGGCACACGTTGTCACTTTCGGAACGCTTGCGGCAAGGCAGGCCGTAAAGGACGTCGCCCGCGTACTGAACGTACCGATAGCCAAGAGCAACAAGATTACGAAGATGATCCCGTTTGCCGTCGGCATGACTCTCGCTGAAGCGCTTGAGGTCAGCACGGAGTTCAGGGAATGCTACGATACCGACCCGGAAGCACGCAAGGTCATCGATATGGCGATGAGGATAGAAGGCCTACCGAGGAATGCCGGCACACATGCGGCCGGAATGATCATCGCAGGGTCAGATATCACGGATATAGCTCCGCTCTCCGTCAATGACGATACGACCGTAGTTCAGTTTGCCAAGGCTGATGTCGAGAGCATAGGACTTCTTAAGTTCGACTTCTTAGGTCTTCGTACGCTTACCGTCATTCAGGATGCAAGAGAACTGATCAAGAAGAATCACGGCGTAGACATCGACCTGAGCAGGATACCATTAGACGATGCCAATGTTTATAAGATGATATCGGCAGGAGACACGGTAGGTGTGTTCCAGCTTGAGAGCCGGGGCATGACGAGCTTCATGAAGCAGCTTGAGCCGGAAGGTTTCGAGGATATAATCGCAGGCATCTCGCTGTACCGTCCCGGCCCGATGGATCAGATTCCCAAGTATGTCGACTGCAGGCACAACCCTTCGCACATCACATACGACCATCCTCTGCTTGAACCCATCCTCAATGTCACGTACGGATGCGCGATATACCAGGAACAGGTCATGCAGATAGTAAGAGACCTTGCAGGTTTCTCGATGGGCCAGTCCGACAACATAAGACGCGCCATGAGCAAGAAAAAGAAATCTCTCATGGAGACATACAGAAGCCTTTTCATGTACGGCGGTACTGACGATAAGGGAAGGCAGATCGACGGTGCGATCAAGAGAGGCGTGCCTGAGAGTGTTGCAGCCAAGATCTTCGACGATGTATCGGGATTCGCGGGATACGCGTTCAACAAGTCGCATGCTGCCTGCTATGCCCTCGTAGGATATTGGACTGCTTATCTCAAGTATTACTATCCGACCGAGTTCATGGCTGCCATGCTGAACTCGTTCCGTTTCGACCTTGGCAAGGCATCTTACTACATAAGCTGCTGCGGTCCAATGGGACTTAAGGTACTTCCTCCGGATATCAACATGAGCCGCGAGAAGTTCACGACCGAAGGAGACCGTACCATCAGGATCGGTCTGAGCGTCATCAAGAATGTCGGCGAGAAGGCTGTGCTCGATATCGTTTCCGACCGTGAGGCGAACGGGAAGTACAAGTCTTTCGAAGACTTCATTACGAGAGCAGCCAAGATAGGCTTGAAGCGCAATGTGGCAGAGGCACTGATACTAGCTTCCGCTCTTGATTTCTCAGGTCTGGGAAGAGCGCAGATGGTTGCATGCGTACAGACGGAACTCGATAAGCTGACGTCTTCTGCAGGCAATAACATCGAAGGCCAGTTGTCGCTGTTTGACCTGGGCGGGGAAGATACTGCCGGCGCGTCTGTTTTCGTGCCGGATATAGCCGAGTACCCGGATGACGTTAAGCTGGGGTACGAGAAAGAGATGGTAGGCATCTACCTGTCCGGCAATCCCCTTGCGGCATACAAGGATACGATAACCCGTCTTGCCACGTTCGATATGGCTGAAGCAGCCGACATAGCGGAACTGTCCGGAATGGAATCGATGGACGATAACCGCGAGGTCGCAATGGCAGGTCTCATCACTTCCAAGAAGACCGGTTATACCAAACGCAAGACCATGATGGCCACGATCGTGTGTGAAGACCTTACCGGAAGCTTCGAGGTCATGCTGTACGGAAAGAGTTTCGATGAGTTCAACCGCGTGACGGAGAAGAACAAGCCGTATCTGTTCATCGGAAGAAGGCAGGTAAGGGAAGGCAACGGCATCTCGATGTTCGTGGATGCCTGCTATCCGTTGAGCAATGACGAGGAACTTATCAGGGCAGTGTTGAATGACCGTGCGTACAAAACGGCAGTAGAGGAAGGCGGCAGGAGAAGACGCGCTCCGGAACCGGCAGAAGAGAAGCCGCAGGAGACAGAGGTCCTGTCTGACATGCCTGAAGAGATAATAACTGACGATGCTCCTGATGCAGGCTCTGCCCAGAGGCATGTTCTCAGGATAAGGTTCGAAGGCTCTCCTGATTCTGCGGGATTCAACCGTCTGCTTAATTTCCTTGCATATTTTCATGGTAATATGTCGGTAGAGGTCGAGTTCGCATCCGACGGAAGCGTTACCATGCTCGATAACGTGTGTGCGATCGACCCGGATGAGACCGTCATTAAAAAGCTTTGCGATATAGTCGGCGAGGACAATGTGAGATTCTGTTGATCCGCCGGGTAAGGAGGCGCTACTATGGCAGATGATTACGGGAAACTGAATGAGATCGTAAGAGAAAGTAAGCACATCGTTTTCTTCGGAGGCGCGGGCGTGTCCACAGAAAGCGGCATCCCGGACTTCAGGTCAAAGGACGGTCTTTATAACCAGCATGACGTCAAGTTCGACAGGTACAGCCCTGAATATCTCCTCAGCATCGACTGCCTTGTCGACCGTCCCGAGGTCTTTTACGAATTCTACAGGCAGAAGCTCGATACCCACGGCATAGAACCTAACCGCGCTCACTATAAGCTTGCCGAGATGGAAAAGGCCGGCAAACTGGACGGCATCATAACGCAGAACATCGACGGCCTTCATCAGAGGGCGGGAAGCAAGAATGTCCAGGAAGTACATGGATCCACTCTCAGGAATTACTGCATGAAGTGCCATGAGAAGTATCCAGCAGACTTCATCTTCAAGTCTGAAGGCCCTATCCCGCGCTGCCCCAAGTGCGGAGGAACGGTAAGGCCTGATGTAACGCTTTACGGCGAAGGTCTGCCGCAGGAAGCATGGAGAGAGTCTACTAGGCTTGTTTATAACGCTGACTGCCTCATAATCGGCGGTACATCACTGGTCGTACAGCCTGCAGCTTCGCTCGCATACAACTTCCCGGGCAAGTATCTGATAATAATTAACCGTGACAGGACTTCCAAGGACAGGGATGCGACACTCGTGTTCCATGAGAATATCTCGACGGTTCTGGATAAGATCATTCTTGAATGACACTGTTGGTGTATAATCCATAATGTCATTTTGATTTTGGAGGAATAACTATGGGATGGCTTTTATATGATGAGTCCAATCTTCCTGAGATAAGCACACTTAAGGCAGTCAACTACGACGGCGTCGATAAGAATTCCGTTAAGCCGATCAAGCGCGTTGGCGTCCTTACGAGCGGCGGAGATGCGCCCGGCATGAATG
Source organism: Saccharofermentans sp. (assembly GCA_024692105.1). The sequence goes on along the minus strand of JAILMZ010000043.1, from coordinate 10,036 downwards.
CGGCAATAAGAGCCGTTGTCAGAGCAGGCATCAATGCAGGATTTGAGATGTATGGCGTTACCAGAGGCTATCACGGGCTCTGGAAGGGCGAGATCAAGCAGCTCGACGGCAGATCCGTATCCGAGACTCTGCAGCGCGGCGGTACTTTCCTCATGACCGCAAGATCCAAGACATTCATGACTGACCAGGGCGTTCTCAAGGGTGCCAGGATGATGGAAGCATATGAACTGGATGCCCTGATAGTTATCGGCGGTGACGGTTCCTATAAGGGAGCAAGGTCGTTGGCAAGGCTCGGAATCCCGGTTATCGGACTTCCCGGCACGATCGACAACGATATCGCTTCGACAGAATACACGATCGGTTACGATACGGCGATGAATACTGCGATGGAGTGCATCGATAAGCTCCGCGATACGGCGTCTTCACACGAGCGCTGCAGTGTCATCGAAGTAATGGGCAGACATGCGGGCTGGATCGCGCTCAATGTCGGTATTGCCACAGGTGCAGAGAGCATCCTCATTCCCGAGGTGCCTTATGACTTCAACCGTGACGTCTTAAGGGTAATCCTTGACGGCAGGAACGAAGGTAAGAAGCACTATATCGTCATCGTTGCGGAAGGCGTCGGCCACGCAGAAGACATTGCAAAGCAGATCGAGGATTCAACAGGCATCGAAGCACGTCCCACCATCCTGGGACATCTGCAGAGAGGCGGTTCACCGACTTTGAGAGACAGGACCATGGCAAGCCTTATGGGCATCAGGGCCATTGATTGTCTCAAGGAGAAGAGATATAACAGGCTCGTTGTCAGACAGCACGGCGAGATCACTGATGTTGACATCGAAGAAGGTCTGGCAATGACTAAGACCATCACGGAAGATATCATCAAGAACGCTGCCAGACTTCGCTGAGATCTCAATCGGTATTGACCGGAACATCCGGATGATCTTATCCGGAAAGGATTACTATGTACGAATATCTGACATTTGATGAACAGCTCGAGAAACTCAAGATACACGGAAGGGTGCTTGAGACGCTCGAGTTCGTAAAGATAAGAGAGAAAGTAACTGCCAAGGCAAGGACCTCATACGGCAGAAAGCTCTGTGAGGAAATGCTCCCCTGTACGGACAAGGAGTATGTCAGGATCAATCTTGACTGGACTTCCCAGGCAATGGCACATCTCGAAAGGTTCGGAGCACTTCCTCTGGGAGGCATGCGTGACCTTGACGAGGCTCTGATGTATGCTGCCACTGGCGGTACTCTGTCATGTGCGCAGCTCCTCGACTGTGCATCGTTCTTCAGGAGTTCCAAGGAACTCAAGAATGCCGCTGCAAGGGCAAGACAGGCAGGATCGCCGTTTGTCGACGAGACAGAGAAACTCATTATGGAGGCCATAGACGGTCTTGAGATCAACGACAAGCTCCAGAGTTCCATAGAAGAAGCAATCTTAGGTGACAACGAAGTCTCCGACAAGGCCAGCAGGGCACTGTATGACATCAGGCGCGAGAAAAAGACCGTCGCCGCAGGCATCCGGACACTCTTAGAGCGCGTTATCGCCAACAACAGCGACATGCTGCAGGAAGCGATCATTACGCTGAGAGAGGGAAGATACTGTATCCCCGTGATCTCTGATTTCAAGGGCAGGGTAGAAGGTATCGTGCACGGCGCTTCGTCTACAGGACAGACATTGTTCCTTGAACCCATGAGCGTTGTCGATGCGAACAACAAGATATCTGAGCTCCAGGCACAGGAAGAAGCCGAGATACAGAGGATACTTGGTGCTTTTACGGCAGAAGTCCTCTCCTGCTCGGAAACGATCAAGAACAATGCCCATATAGCGGCTTCTTTGGATTTTGCCCTCGCGAAAGCCGAATACGGCAGGGAGACAGACTGTACCTGTGCGAAGCTAAACGATGAGGGACAGGTTATCCTGCGCAAGGCCCGCCATCCGCTCATTGCACCGGATGTTGTTGTCCCGATCGATATCGAAGTCGGCAAGGATTACAGCACGCTCATCATCACCGGCCCCAATACCGGCGGTAAGACCGTATCGCTCAAGACATGCGGCCTTCTGACCATGATGACCATGGCGGGCATGGCCATTCCTGCGGCAGAGGGAAGCAGCGTGTGCGTTTTCGGAAGGGTGCTGGCTGATATCGGAGACGAACAGAGCATAGAGCAGAGTCTGTCCACATTCTCTGCACACATCTCTAACATCGTCTTCATCCTCAAGAATATCCGCGGAAAAGCGCTGGTGCTGCTCGACGAGCTCGGCTCGGGAACGGATCCTGCCGAGGGTGCCGCACTGGCCATCGCCATCATCGAAGCCCTGAGGAAAAAGGGCTGTGTCACCATGGCGACCACACACTACAAAGAACTAAAGAGTTATGCCACGGGTACGGAGGATGTCATGAATGCCTCCTGCGAGTTTGACACGGAGACTCTGGCTCCGACATACCGCCTGGTAATAGGACGACCCGGTTCGTCCAACGCTTTCGTGATCTCGAAGAAACTCGGACTGCCCGCAGGCATCCTTGATGATGCAAGAACGCACCTGTCTTCAGACGAGATAGCCTACGAAGAACTGCTCACGCGTGCCGAGAACGATTCCAGAAGAGTGGCGGAGATACTCGAAGAGAACGAGAAGATCCGCGCCGAACTGGATTCAAAGCTGAAGGAGATCGAGCAGGAGAAGGCCACTTTGAAGACTTCCCGCAACAAGATCATCAACGAGGCGAGGAAAGAGCAGCAAGAATACCTCAAGGAGCGCGAAGAAGAAGTTGATGCGATGATCAAGGACTTCCGCAAGAAGTCAAAGGCCATGGACCGTGAAGAGACCGAAGCGGAACTTAACAAGATCAGGCGCAAGCTGCGCGCAGGCATCAAGGATCTTGAAGATGACAGTGAAGACGAAGAACTGGCAGAGCGCGTCTCATTAAGCGGCGAACCCGTAAAGCAGGTCGTTGTAGGCGAGAGTTACTATGCCCCCGAATTTGATGTCTTGGGCGTGGCAATGACCGAACCGTCAAAGAACGGCTCGCTTAAGATCTCGGCAGGTGCAATGACGATTACCGTAAAGGTAAGCCAGCTCAGAATGCCGACCAAAGAACAGCTCGACGGTGCTGATAAGAACAGGGCTTCGGCAAGACCTGCCGGAAGGAAGCCTTCAAATATGGCCAAGACAAGGCTTAAGGCAGCATCCAGCATTAAGTCGGAACTGATGCTGATAGGCATGACGACTGCCGAGGCTGAATCCGCTCTTTCCATATACCTTGAGGACTGCAGGATGTCCGGCATCAAGAACTGCCGCATCGTTCACGGCAAGGGTACCGGCGCGCTGAGGAGCTGTGTCAGGGACATGCTCGACAAGGACGATCACGTGAAATCTTACCGTGACGGCATCCAGGGCGAAGGCGACAGCGGAGTCACCGTGGTCAGTTTTGAGTAGGAATTTACACTTTTAACAAGCATTTGATTTAGTGTTTCTTGGTTTTTTATTATTTTTGTCTCTACAGAGTAAAAGATTTGTGATATATTCTTAAGGTATAACTTTCAAGGGAGGAAAAATTATGAAAGTAACTGGATTAAGAAAAGTTGCTGCAGCGACACTCGTCGGTACAATGGCACTGTCGTTTGCTTCATGCGCACTTTTCGGCGCCAACAAAAAAGAGATAGTTGAAGCTGCTGATGAATTCGCAAGCACACTCCTCAAGCAGGATGCAGGCAAGATCATCAAGCTGACCAACGAGAAGAAGGACAGCGACAATGCAGAAGCACTCGAGATCATCTTCGACGAGTCTATGTACTCTGATGAGCAGAACGAGTTCAACAAGGCTGTTGCTGACACAATTTCTTATGAGATTGATGAGGATTCCGTAGAAGTTGACAAGGAAGAGGCATCTGTTGATGTAACTTTCACAATGGTTGACTACGAGGAGGCTCTCAAGGACGATTACTCCGATATCGACGGAGTCGTTGATCTTATCAAGGACTGTGAAGATACAAAGGATGTAAAGGTTACATTCGAGTTCGAGAAGGACGACGATGAGTGGCTCCTTTCCAACCTCGATGACAAGGGTTTCGGCAAGCTCTTTGACTACATGACATATGAGCTCGACCTTAAGCCTGATCTGCTTTCCATCATTGACTACACAGACAGCTATGCTGGTTCTTACTACCTCGACCTCTATGTTTACTTCACAGAGGACGTAAGCGAGTTTGACGGCGAGCTCACATTCGACGTTTACTATGAGGGTTCCCTCATCGCTTCTGACTTAGCAGCTTATGTTTACAGCTACTATGCAACCTGCGAATACTCTAATGATGACTGGAGCGATCTCGAGTCCGGTAACTACACATTAGTTCTTAACTATGGTGATGAGCAGATCGCAAGCGCTGACCTCACAGTTGATAATTATGTTGAGCCTCAGCCTACTTCCGGTTCCGCATTCGACGGCGACCTCTCTGCAGAAGTATCCGATTACCTCTGGTACTATGACACAGATGAAGATGGCGTTTATGAGAGCGGCACATCGTACATCGAGCTTGATGTTTACTTCAACGTAGACGTATCCGGTATGGATCTTACATTCGACGTAATCGATCCTGATGGTAACACTATCGAATCGTATCTTGAGCCTACAAACTGGGGTGACAGCATTTGGTGCTACTACTCCTATGGTGATTCGATGCCTGCAGGCGAGTACATAATCGCTGTTTACGACGGAGCTGAGTCCGATTCTAACGTAATATTCTATGATTCTTGCATCGTTCAGTAATCTTTAGAACGACTCATCAAAAAGTTATTATGAACGCCCTTCCGGTCCGGGAGGGCGTTCTTATTATTAAAGTAATACCTTTTAGAATGATTATCGGTGCCCGGTGCAACAAAAAGCAGTATGTTTCTGTATATATGGTACAATCAAAACAATCTTACATTTTACGGAGGAACACTATGAAGCACACTGTTATTCGTAAAGCCGGTGCTGCTGCACTTGCCGGCTCAATGGCATTGTCATTTGCATCATGTGCACTTTTCGGCGCCAACAAAAAGGAGATAGTTGAAGCAGCTGATACATTTGCAAGCACACTCCTCAAGCAGGATGCAGGCAAGATCATCAAGCTGACCAACGAAGATGAGGACAGCGACAGCGCAGCTGCTCTCGAGATCATCTTTGACGAGTCAATGTACTCTGATGATCAGAACGAGTTCAACAAGGCTGTTGCTGACACGATTTCTTATGAGGTTGATGAGGATTCCGTAGAGGTTGACAAGGAAGAGGCATCTGTTGATGTAACTTTCACAATGGTTGACTACGAGAAGGCTCTCAAGGACGATTACTCCGATATCGACGAAGTCGTTGATCTTATCAAGGACTGCGAAGATACAAAGGATGTAAAGGTTACATTCGAGTTCGAGAAGGACGACGATGAGTGGATCCTTTCCAACCTCGACGACAAGGGATTCGGCAAGCTCTTTGACTATATGACATATGAGCTTGATCTCACACCTGACCTTGCGTCTATTATTGATACAACAAGCTGCTGGAGCAGTTCTTATGCAATCTTATCGGAAGTCTACTTCACTGAAACAATAACAGATTACGATATCGTATTCGACGTTTACTGTGACGGAGCCTTGATCGCTACTGACCAGCCGGCAACTTACTATGATACCTATATCTATTGTGATTACTACGAGCCTGATTACAATGACCTGCCTGCAGGCGATTACAGCATCGTCGTTAAGTGCGGAGGCGCTGAGATAACAACCATGGAGACTACTGTGGAAGAGTATTCTGAGCCGCAGCCTACAGATGACGGTCTCGAAGATCTCGTTGACTATACATACGTATATGATGGTCAAGGCGAACTCGGAGATATCCTTGTTGCTGTTGACTGGTACCTGGATGATGGTAATAACAACTACACGGTTAATATGGGCGGTATCGAGTACGACATGTACTTCACGGATGATCTGACCTATGATGATGTCGTCGGTATCACATTCAACATCTACGATGAGGACGGGGAGACGGTAGCTGAAGGACTTACGGTCTATGGAAGCAACATCTCCTATGGTACTAACGAATCCGGTTACTATTATGTTTACCTTTCTTTCGGATCGGAAGACGGACTTGATGCAGGAACATATTACATCGAAGTATTCAATCCTGACGGTTCCACATTGTACACGGATTACTGCACAGTGCCGGACTAACCTAAAATAACAACGGTTTGAACGAAGGCCCGCCTTGAGTTTCATGGCGGGCCTTTTAATATGGATACTGTAAAATCTATTTAATATGTTACAATTGTCATTATTACCTGATAAGGGAGGATTAACTATGAAGCATATGCAATTGAAAAAAGTTGCAGCTGCAGCGCTTGCAGGTTCCATGATCCTGTCCTGCGCATCATGTGCGCTCTTCGGTGCCAACAAGAAAGAGATCATCGAAGCCGCTGATACATTTGCAGGTGCTCTTGTGAAGCAGGATGCAGGTAAGATCGTAAAGCTGACGAACGAGAAGAAGAACAGCGAGACAGCAGAATCACTCGAGATCCTTTTCAACAAGGATATGTATTCTGCTGACCAGTATGAGTTCATCAAGGCAGTCGGCGATACACTTGCATACGAGATTGATGAATCTTCAGTAGAAGCCGACAAGGAAGAGGCATCCGTTGATGTTGTATTCACTATGGTCGACTATGAGAAGGCTCTTAAGGACGACTATTCCGATATCGATGATGTCAAGGATCTTCTTGATGACTGCGAAGACACAAAGGAAGTTACGGTTACCGTCGAGTTCGAGAAGGATGATGATGAGTGGCTCGTTTCCAACCTGAAGAGCAAGGATTACGGAAAACTCTTTGATTTCTATACTTATGAGCTCGATCTCGTGCCTGATCTGGCTTCTTTGATCGATTATACAGATTGCTGGGGCGGTGCTTACTACATCTATTCAGATGTTTACTTTACTGAAGACATCAGCGATTATGCGGGCATGATCTTCTTTGACGTATATTGTGACGGTGCTCTGATTTCTTCCGGTAATGAGGCAAGTGTCTACGGCACATACATGTACTGCGATTACTATGATCCCGATTACAATGACCTGCCTTCAGGCGAATACAGTATTGTTGTTACGGTCGATGGTGCTGAGATAGTAACAATGACCACGGAACTCGAAGCTTACGAGACGACACCCGCCACCACAACAGGTTATGACAACAGCCTGAATTACTCTGTCAATGCTGAAGGGGAACTCGCAGATCTGGTCGTTGCAACAGACTGGTGGAATGATGACGATTATGCTGAATATGACTCTTCAAACGGTTTCTTCGAGTTTGACATCTATTTCACGGATGAGCTGACTTATGAAGACGTTCAGGGCATGACATTTGCTTTCTACGATTCAGACATGAACCCGCTCGTTGAAGATCAGACCATTGCAGATGATAAGACAAATACAGACCAGGGTTATACCGACAGTAACGGATACTACTTCATCTACTGCGGTTATGTATGGCCTGACGGAGAGATCGATTCCGGTTTCTACTATGTAGAGGTCTTCAATCCTGACGGATCAACACTCTACTTCGACACCTGCTATGTTGATTAATCCGAAGGATAGAATCTGAAGGATTATAAGGCCTGCCTCACAACGGGGCAGGCCTTTTCTTGTGGTATAATCAACATAATTTGACATTGGAGGGATAGTTATGAGTTATACACATTTCAATAGAACTGTAGCCATGATCCTTGCAGGCGCGATAATGCTGTCATGCACTTCGTGCGCTCTCCTGGAAGGCTTTAGCGGACCAAATAAACAAGAGATAATCGATGCAGCTGACGATTTTGCCAGCGCTCTTTTAAAGAAAGACCCGGATAAGATCCTCAAGCTCACTAATGAGAAGGATCTTGGTGCTTTCTCGGATCTTTTTGAAGAGGACAATTATTCTGATGAAGAGAATAAGTTCTTTGATGCTGTTGGCGATACCATTTCTTATGAGATCGACGAGGATTCTGTAGAAGCAGACAAGGAAGAAGCATCAATCGATGTCGTATTCACTATGGTCGATTATGAGAAAGCTCTTAAAGACGGAGATTATTCTGATATCGATGAGGTACTGGATATCATCGAAGACTCCGATGATATGGAAGAGATTACTGTTACTTTCGAGTTTGAGAAGGATGATGATGAATGGCTCTTAACGAATTTCAAGGACAAGGAATTCGGCATACTGTTCTTCTATTATACATATGAGCTCAGCCTCACACCTGACCTGGCATCTCTGATCTATGATTCGGATTGCTGGAGCGGATCGGCATATTCCATCTATTCGGAAGTCTACTTCTCTGAAGACATTACGGCTTACGACATCGTATTTGATGTTTACTGTGACGGAGCATTGATCGCAGCCGACCAGCCGGCAGCTTACTATGAAACATATATCTACTGTGATTATTATGATCCTGATTACAATAATCTGCCTGTTGGCGAATACAGCATTGTCGTTAAGTGTGAAGGATCTGAGATCATAACGCTGACGACTACAATTGACACATACAGTGATCCTGAACCCACAGAGACTGAGTCCGGCATCGATTATAACTTTGACGTTGATGCTACCGGTGAACTTGCCGATTATGTTGTTGCCGTAGACTGGTGGGCAGATGACGGACAATACTGCTATTCCAGCACTTACGGCATCGAATACGATATTTACTTTACTGAAGATGTGACCTGGGATGAGCTCCAGGAGATCATGTATGTTGTCTATGATGCCGAAGGCAATGTATATGTTGACGGAGAGTATGTTTCATCAGACAGTACAAACTGTGATGACGGATGGGTGAATGATGAAGGATATTACTACATCTACGTCGGTTATGTCGCATCTGATTACCTTGAGCCCGGTACATACTATGTAGATGTGTATAATCCTGACGGCACGATGCTTATACACGATTGCTGCGACGTATTCTGATCTATTGGAGGATGACAATGAAGAGGGGTTTATTAAGAAAATCAGCTTTATCTGCGCTTGCAGGCGTAATGGTGCTATCATTTGCATCATGCGCACTCCTGCAGGGAACAGGTTCGAAAGATAAAGAAGAGATAATCGGTCTTGCGGGCGATATTGCAAAGACACTCGTAAAGATGGACGGAGACAAAGTCGTCAAGTTTACGGACGGTTTTGACGCTGATGACAATCCTGCCTTTGCAGAAGCACTCATGCCGGAAGAACCCCGTTCTGCTGAACAGGAAGACTTCATCAAGGCAGTTGCGTATACGCTCAAATACGAGGTCGATGAAGACTCTGCCAAGGTCGACAAAGACAAGGCATCTGTTGATGTCACGTTCACTATGGTCGATTACGAGAGTGTCCTTGAAAGCGGCAGTTTCGCGACGGTCGATGATGTCGTTGCTGCGATAGACGCATGTGATGATACAAACGACACCAAGATCACGTTCGAATTTGCAAAAGACGGTGACGAGTGGTTCTTAAGCAATCTCAGCGATAAGTCATTCGGCAAGCTCTTTGAATTCTGTTCTTATGACATGGGATTAAGCCCCGATCTTTTCTCGCTGGTCGAAGCGACCGATATACTTGACGGCGGATACTGCATCGACGCATATGTTTATTTCATGGAAAGCATAAGCGATGCTGATGCTCTGTTTACTTACGATGTCTATTATGATGGCACTCTGATAGCAAACGATCTTGAAGCCATTAACTGTGGAACTTATATCTGGGCAGAATACTGTGATCCGGATTACGAGACTCTCGCATCAGGCGAATATGAGTTTGTCATAAAGTGTGACGGTGCTGAATTTACGAGCATGATGATAACGACGGATAACGGAGAGACTCAGCCAACTGCCGCCACTGCTTCAGGCACGGTAAGCGCTGATGTGCTTAATTCCGCTTACAGGGAGATAATGACCGCGTATGAATCAGAGATGAGGACCGTCGAGAACGTTTCATTCGGTTCCATGGATTCTTGCGCTTTGGGTGATATCACAGGAGACGG
>JAILMZ010000091.1 GCA_024692105.1 Saccharofermentans sp. | reverse complement strand
AGAGATGAGCGGAACCCAGGGTGAGTCCAAGAGACTTGAGGGAATCTGCATCGAGCTCTACGGTGAGATAGCGAACTACTACGACATCTATTACAGAGTCCATGCACAGGACATCGGCTGGATGGGCTGGGCAAAGAACGGCGAGTGCGCTGGTACTGCAGGAAGGTCCGCAAGACTCGAAGGCATCCAGATCGTACTGGTACCTAAGGGATCACCGGCACCTTCAGCTACATACGAAGGGATTACAGCAGTAACAGATATGGCTTTCGTTGAAGGATTCTGATAAGTAAAGCCATAACCTAACCACCGGCAGCCGGTTCGCAAGAGCCGGCTGTCTTATTGCTCGGGGATAGCGGTCAAATAATGTTATAATTCAAGAGTTACCGGCGGCTGATCAGCCGCGTAATCTTAAGGGAAACGGAATAGGGAGGAATTTGTGCTATGGCTAGTTTTAGCAGCGAAAACGTAAAGATCGACAGAAACGGCAATACGGTGGGCAGGATGGACGTAATGGTATCGGCCATGTGGGAACTCATGCTCGAAAAAGGTTTTACCCGCGAACAGTTAAATGCCAAGCTGGACAAGGTCAAAGAACAGAGAATAACACTCGAGCCCAAGCTTAACAGGGTTGAATGCCCTAAATGCGGTAAGTTGATCAGTGAGAATGCTGCGACACCTTTTGAAGGAAAGTGTATCTATTGCGGTCAAACAGTAACCATTTATCCCGGCGACAGCATCGAGTTCAAAAAAGACAACGAACCTTTGCAGGATAACAGTTCGTCAGCATTTGACGATCCGGATCAGTTCTGATCAGCGAAGGGAGAGTTTATTATGGCAATGTCTAGAAGATGGGCCCATTCGATCCGCAGGGAAATAAATAACAGGGATACTGATCGTCGGCATAACAGCCTGCTGTCTGACAAGCAAAGAGAACTTGACAGCCACAGTGTTAAGGTTGAAATGGTCGCCAGCGTATTGTGGGAGTGCTTGTCTGAACTTGGTGTCACCCGTGAAGAACTGGAACGCAAAATGAAAGAGATCGAAGAACGGGGCTGGTCCATTAACCCGTCTTCGTACTACCGGTTATGCCCCCAATGCGGCAAGAAAGTTTTCGACTATACCGCAAATGTTTTCGAGGGCACATGTATGTACTGCGGTCAGATCGTCAACATGTATCCGGGTGATATAGAGGAATAACATTAATTAATTTAACAGGGAAAAGCGCTGCCAATCATACACGGAGGAGAATGAGTGAGAAACAAGCTTAAGCGGACACTTACAAATCTGTGGACCGGAGAGATTGTCTCTGTATTCATGTTTTGGCTGAATACTTGGCTATTCATTTGGTTGGATGCCAAGCTGTTTGATGGAACTTTATGTGGATAGAAAATGCCGTTGCGGAAAGGATTAGTGGGAAATTATGATCACAGTTAATTTGTATTACAGAGGCAAGAATGGCAGTGCCAGGGCTTTCGCTCTCGAGATGGAAAGCACCGGAATTGCGGATGCCATCCGTAAGGAGGAAGGCAATCTGAGATACCAGTATTTTGTTCCGCTTGATGACCCGGAGACAATATTACTTATTGACTCGTGGAAGGATCAGGCTGCAATAGATGAGCATCATGCATCGCCGATGATGAAGCAGCTTGCCGAACTACGCGAGAAATACGATTTGCACATGACGGTTGAGCGGTTTGTCAGTGATGAATACGATGCAGATAGGCGGTTTATCAGAGAATAATAAGTCAGGATTCACACCCGATGATGTAAATAACAAACAAAAAAGGAGAGAAGTGATGGATAACAACAAACCGGTCATGAAAACATTTATACAGGGAATCATATTCGGAGTCCTTGCGGTAATAAGCGGATTGCTGTTTGTCGGAATACCTTTCGGAACAACGGTAATTGAGATTGCCAATGCGGCAGTCCTTGTCGTTGGAGCGATCTTAGTTCTGATAGTTGGTGTCATCCGAAGGAAGTACACCGCGGCCCTGATCATAGCGGCAGTTTATATGGCAGTTCTGTTTGCACTGACCATGTTCATTGAAACAAACATGAGTAATTTCGTGATCGTTGGTAATGGTTTTGTTCCGAGTCTGTCCATAGCAACAACCGGACTGCTCACAGCGGTGCAACAGAAAGGGAAAAAGAAGACAACTGTCGGAATGATACTAAATGCGATAGGAATGCTGATAAGCATCGCAAGTGTTGCGATGACGGTGATGAATGGATTTATAATTGTTGATCAGGCAGTATAGTTTATGGAAAAGGGGATAACAATATGAGAAAAGCTATTACGACCATACTTACTTTATCGTTCCTGATCGCGATGATACCTTGCGTGACGGGCTGCAACAGAAGTCCGGTGATCTGGTATGTCGAGCCGCTCACATTCTACAAGAATGCCATCTATAAAGACGGTCCCGATTACAATAAGGATCACCAGTATAGTGTCGCGCCCGAACTCAAGGATCCTAATAACGAAGTGGGATATCTTATCAAAGACCTGGACGGAGACGGCATCGAGGAACTCCTGATAGGTTTTAACGACGGCTCGAACTGCACCAAGTTCACTGACGTCATCGTTTTCTATCCCGATATGGATATCGGTGCGTTCAAGCTCCTTGGCGGCACCGGCGGCAGCTACATCTACTTGTGCGGTGCTGACAATGTTATATGCATGGAAAATACTTTCGGTGTCACTGCTGCCTCGAAAACATTCATGCAGTATCAGGGCGGAACCATAGGAAACTTCACAGAGATAGACGGCGAAGGCAAGTATCTGCCGACGACCTGGGAACTCACGTCATTCAATAATTAAAGGGATTGTCTCAAACGGCTTTTTACAGCAAGAATAATAACGCGGATGGCACTTGAACCTCCGCGTTTATTTCTTCCGTGTAACGAATATAACAACATTTTATAATCTTGGGTTTAAATAACTGAACATAGTGTAACAATCAGGAATGATTTCAACAATAACCATATGCGGCGAGCCTTATTATAAAGTTCACAGGTCTGTTAATATATTTGCAAGAGTAAAACACCGGTGAAAAGGATAACGGATGAAAGACAAGAACAAGACAACATCTCTGATTCTTTGCGTACTATCCAATGTGATAGTGGTATTAAGCATTATCATGATCCCGGTATTCGTAATAATGTTGGTCATGGCAAGTCTGAGCCATAACACAGGCGCCGCGGATTCCCTCGGTTCACTGATCCTCTTTGGCGTTTTCGGTTTCTTTGTGAGTCTCGTCCTTGCGATCATCGCGAAATGCATCTACACCAAAAGCATATACGCGGTAGTATGCATCATCATCTCATCGCTCGCGGTGATATCGACCATTGCGGTTGCCATCGGGATATCGTCTTATGTGAAGAAGGCCACAGATCAGGTAATAGAGATGGAACGGGAGCAGGCTCTCGAGGGTTATTCCGGTGAATGGAAAGAAGAGGTCCAGGCCTGCATTGACAGACATCAGTTTGAACAGGTCGATGTGGATCTCGATTATGAAAGCGAAGATGTTATTGACGGTATGGTGATCTTGATCTACATCTCAAGGGATGTTCAGCAGGATAAGATCGACGATGTAAACGCGTTTCTGCTTGAGATGAGAGACCTGTGTTTTGCCTATGAAAAAGCGGTCAAGGTCATACCCTGCTACTTTGATCCTGAAGACGGGAAACTTGATTATACGACATTCCTGTGGTTAGAAGGTAATACACCTGATAATTTCGCAGACATCGATATGAATATGGATACCTCGATCGTATACTCATGGTTAAGACCTGATCATATTCCTGACAGCGCGGATGAATGCAATATCCTGATAGTTTTGGAATAGTTATGAATGGAGGATACACAATATGGGGAAGATAAGCCTGAAACCTTACAACGATTATTGTCCGCAGACATTGTTCCTGTACGGCACGTACGATGAGCAGGGTAATCCTGATTTCGGCCTGTTCTGCTGGTTCAGTTATACCTGGGACAAAGAGATGGGCGTCATGTGCTGCATCGGTGGCAACAAGCCCACGAAGGATAACATCAGGAGAAATAAGATATTCTCGGCTTCTATTGTGACGGAGGAACTGCTGGGCATAGCAGATTACCTCGGTAATGTCAGCGGGACCAATCCCGACAAGATGAAGATCGGCCTGGATATCGGCAAGGGCGCCGTGCTGGATGTGCCCATCATAAATAATTCTCCTGTCGTGTTCGAACTGGAAGCGACTGATTTTATTGAGAAAGAAGGCAGCACCGTAATCCTGTGCAAGATGAGAAATGTCCTTCAGGATGAGTCGTTGTCTTCCGATGAGAGTTTCGAGCAGAAGCTTATGCGTATCGCTCCCATAAGAACTACGTGCAAGCATTATTTCAGTTATCAGGGCAAGGACCTCGGCGGTTGGGGCGAGCCCATGAAGACGGTAAAAACGAATGAATAAAACCAAAAAGACGATCATCGCAGCGGTAATCATCTGCATCGTGCTGGCTGCAGCAGCGTATATCTTTTATTGCAACAGAGTAATCGGAAGTTACTACGGTTCCGAGTATGAATACATCAGGATCGGAAGCGTAGTCTATGAGATCGATGCGGCTGATTCCTATACGTCTTCAGACAGAGGAGTAAGGCTCGGACGCGTGGTATCCGAGAACGGTGCTTCTTCGGAATCAATGTATGTCTGGTCTGTCAAAGGAACGGATGAATACATCTACAGAGTGTGGGGATTCTCTGACGGTGCTTTCTATAAGAAGGCGGACTGAGAAAACATATCATGGGAAAGAACAATAAGTATTCCAGGACACTCGCAGCCTGTTATCTGGCCTTCATCACGCAGGCGATAACAGCTAATCTTGCACCGCTCCTGTTCCTCAGATTCCATACCGAATTCGGGATATCTCTCGGAAAGATCGCCGTTATCCCGATAGTGTTTTTCGTTACGCAGATCACGGTCGATGTTATCTGTGCCGGCCTGGTAAAAAATATCGGATACCGAATGGGTGCGGTCCTGTCAGAAACACTCGCGGGACTGGGACTTATCGGTCTGGCGTTCCTGCCGTATCTGCTTCCTGATCCGTTCATAGGAATAATCATAAGCACGGTAGTCTATGCAGTCGGTAGCGGTCTTATTGAAGTTCTTGCAAGCCCTATCGTCGAGGCGTGTCCTTTCGAGAACAAAGCTTCCGTCATGAGCCTTTTGCATTCGTTTTATTGCTGGGGATGTGTCGGTGTCATTCTGCTGTCGACAGCGTTCTTTACCATGTTCGGTCTCGATCACTGGAGGTGGCTCCCGTGTGTGTGGGCCCTGATACCGCTGGTCAATATCTTGAATTTTGCAGTGTGCCCGATCGAGGCGCTTACTGAAGACGGCAAAGAGATGGGTGCCAAAGCGCTGTTTAAGACGCCGCTGTTTTTCCTCGGGATAATCCTCATGATCTGCGCAGGTTCGTCGGAGATTGCAATGGCGCAGTGGTTCTCGGCATTTGCGGAATCTGCGATCGGTCTTCCTAAGACGACGGGAGATCTTGTCGGTCCCTGCCTGTTTGCCGTCGCGATGGGCATATCAAGAGTCATCTACGGCAAGTTCGGCCAAAAGATGGAACTTACTACATTCATGCTCGGATCCGGTGTGCTTTGCCTGGCGTGCTATCTTGCCGCATCGCTCTCGGGCTCGCCTGTAGTCTGTCTCATCGGCTGCATTGTGTGCGGGTTCTCGGTCGGCATCATGTGGCCGGGCACCATCAGCATCCTCTCACGAAAACTTCCTTCGGGCGGTACTGCCATGTTTGCGCTTCTCGCGATGGCGGGTGATGTCGGTGGCGCGGTCGGCCCCGGCATAGTAGGCTTTATTGCACAGGCAAATGGTGACGACCTGAAAAAAGGAATGCTGGCAGGCGCGGTCTTCCCTCTCGTGCTGATACTGTCGGTTATAATGATCAAGTGTCTGCATAGAAAAGAGCAGGAGTCTTAATAATAGTAATGAGCAACATTGTATTAAGGAATGCTTCTGTAAAAGGTATTGTGCTATCAGTAGCCTTGCTGCTGTGCAGCGCAGTGATGATCTTCTTTGGAGCAAGAGAGTTAGTGCTGTACTATGCAGAACCTGTCAGCACTGAAGTGCTTCAGGATTCTTATGCGGATGATACCCGCGTTCAGCTGTCCAGTTACAGGGTGGCAGGCGTTTTCGACATGCCGGGGTATTCTTATTTTGTCGTGGAATACAGCGAGGGTAACTATTGTCTGGTCGAGACGAGGAAAGACGGAAAATTCTACAATGCTCTTAAGGCTCAGGGCAGGGATTCAATAACAGAACAGAACAGAACTTTGTGATCGACGGATATCTGTATCACCTGAAGGACTACCAGCTTGACGAGGTGCGCGAGAACATGACCGCGAAAGGCGTGGATCCTTCGCAGATCGACACGGCCGGAAGGTATGCCGTGAAGATCCTTACGAAAGATTATTCCATGGTCATTTTTGGTTCGGTTGTCGTGTTGTTATCCGTTGCCGCTTTTGTGCTGAGCAAAAAGCTTTTTAAAATGGAAGAGTAAAGCATGTGTGCTCGGTGTTGAATATGCAAATAACGCTCGTAATATTATCAAAATTATGATATAATCGTGATAATATCATGAGAGACAAGGCGGATTCATTTATGATCAACATAAGACCGATTTCAGATTTAAGAAACAAGTTTACAGATATTGAGAAAACTGTCAGCGACGGTGAACCGGTCTTTCTTACAAAGAATGGTTATGGTTCTATGGTCGTTATGAGTATTGATGCTTATTCTCGTCTGACACAAAATGTTGAACAGGCACTGAACGAAGCTGATGAGTATGCCGTAAAAAACAATGAGAGGCTGACTCATGAGGAAGTGTTTGGCAAGCTTCGGAGTCAGTTGAATGGCTAAAGATAAATACACTCTCAGATATCTGCCGACGTTTTATAACGATCTTGAAGAACACGTGATGTATATTTCGCGTGTTCTTAAAAATGTGGCAGCGGCTAATGAATTGCTGAATGATGTAGAAAAAGCCATTCTTGAAAGACTTCCAGATGCAGAATCATTTGAACCGTACCATTCAAGAAAAGAACGTGAATATCCATATTACAGGATATATGTTAAGAACTATGTCATTTTCTATGTGGTTATTCCTAACGGCAAGAGCAAAAAGATAATGGAAGTTCGCAGGATCTTACACGGTTTGCAGGACAGAGATAAAACGATATGAATTTCTTTGTATGCGAGTTGAGATGCGATTGCGTGTGGAGATAAGAAAAGGAGTTTAATCATGTGTCTTATCTGCGACAGGATTGATATGATAAAGAACGGAACAAATCCGTATTCTGTTAAAGAGCTTGATACCGGTTATGTGGTGATCGGCGACAACCAGCACTTTTACGGGTACACATTGTTCCTGTACAAGAATCATGATTACACGGAACTGTTCCAGCTCGATATGCCGGAGAGGCTGCACTTTATGGAAGAGATGTCCATTGTTGCCGAGGCAGCTTCAAGAGCGTTTGGCCCCGACAAGATGAATTACGAGCTTCTCGGTATGGGCGATGCACATCTGCACTGGCATCTGTATCCAAGGCGTGACGGCGACATAGATGATTACGGCAATCACGGCAAAGGACCTGTATGGTGGTATCCGATGGAGAAGATGTATTCAGATGACAACAGGCCTTCTCCGGAAGAACTCGAGAGCATGAAGGAAAAACTTCTGACTGAACTTGAAAAGCTTATTTAAATAAACAACCCGGTCACAAAGGCCGGGTTGCTTTTTGTCAGATCACTTCTTGTGTCTGTTCTCGTAATCCCTTCTGATGTCGCCTAACATCTCGTCGGAATCGAACGCCATGGCCATCTCTTCCGATGACTTGCATGCTCTCGCGCAGGTGACCATCTTGGACATTACCTTGTAGTTGAGCTGTGTTCCTTCACCGTCGCACTCATATCTGACTGCTCTGCTCCTGTCTACGCCGAACCTGCTCGCCACGCTTACCGCATCCATGTTCGCGCCCAGGAAGATGAATTCCCAATGATACTTATCCTTCTGGCGCTCGACCATCTTCTTGACCTTGTCGTAGGTGTATCTGCGGCTCGAGTTCTCCATGCCGTCCGTTGTGATGATGAACAGCGTCTTCTCCGGTACGTCGTCAGGCCTTGCGTACTTGTGGATGTTGCCGATGTGGTGGATCGCACCGCCGACTGCATCCAGGAGTGCTGTGGAACCTCTGACGTAGTACTCTTTGTCCGTGATGGGCTCGACCTTATCGAGCGAAACTCTGTCGTGCAGGACTTCCGTCAGGTTGTCGAAGAGAACAGTAGAAATTATAACCTCGCCCTCTTCTTCCTTCTGCTTTGCGATCATGGAGTTGTAGCCGCCGATCGTGTCGTTCTCAAGGCCACCCATTGATCCGCTCCTGTCTAAGATGAATACGATCTCTGTTAATCCCTTTTTCATGTCCTTATCCTCTCTTTCTGCCTTGCGGCTGTTTGAAGTTAAGGTCAGTATACGGGCAGGGAAGGGGGCAGTGGTCGCTTGCGAAGCGACATTTGGAAAGGGGATCCTGGGGGCCCGTCGCTGAGAATTCGCTGAGATCGCCATTTTCAGCGACGAACCAGCGAAATTCTCTGAAAATTCGCTGAAAACAGCATTTCCAGCGAATTTCTGGCGAATGACGCCCAAATACAGTAGTACTTATTCGCCGAGGAGCGGCTCTCCGTGCTCAAACAAAGCCAGGTTGATCGTCATCATGTCGTACAC
Organism: Saccharofermentans sp.; assembly: GCA_024692105.1. Next base: position 11,587 of record JAILMZ010000091.1, on the reverse strand, counting down.
ATTGTTGTCGATGAAATACTGCACGATAAGGTCGAATTTACTGGACGGCGAGAACGCATAACCGGCGCGTCCGATGAAATCTTTCGTCTCGTCGACATTGAGCTTCAACGCGAGAGCGAAAGCGACCGCCGTGTTCTTCTTGGGCTTGTAGTCTTTGTTGGATCTCATTTTTGAGAAGAGCTTCCTGTCGACATTGGCGCGCTTGTACACCTCGACGTCGCTGTAGCCCTTCTCGTCTATCAGGCGCAGGAGGCTCACGGACCACGTCTCGGATACATTCTTTACGACATCGTCGAGAGAACGATTCTGCGGGGCTTTTGCTGCTGCCAGGGAAGGAGCGGGCATCGCGGCACATTCGTCCATGCGTGCCATCTTGAGGTTCGCGCCGAAAAGGCGTCTCCTCTCTCGCGGACGTTCCCCTTCGAAACTGTCTTCGCATGACTCGGCAGCTTCATCGGGAACGGCACCGCCGACAAAACTGTACTCTTGGTCGATCTTGTCATCGACATAGTGCTCGTCGATGAACTCATCGATGCCCTGGAAGATCTTGCCGGACAGTTCGAACGACTCGCTGTCAAAAACTACCAGCGTTATCTCAAGTTCGTGCTCTGCGAGGAAAGTGCTGAACACGGAAGTGGCGATAAGCAGCGCATCCGTCTTGGGGAAACCGTAGACGCCGGTAGCAATAAGAGGAAAAGCGATGCTCTCGATGCCGAGTTCCTCTGCCTTGGAAAGACAGTTCTCATAGCAGCGCTTAACGGTCTCGGCCTCGCCGTGATCGCCGCCCTGCCAGGAAGGGCCGACAGTGTGGAATATGTATCTGGCATCCAGATCAAAAGCAGGCGTGACCGCAACGCAGCCTTCTTCGATGGGGCCGATCTTCTTGCGTTCTTCAAGGAGCTTTTCGGCGCCTGCCGCCTCATAGACCGCCGCATCAGTCCCTGCCATGTAGACAGGCTTGGGATTCGCCGTGTTGACTATCGCGTCCGCTTTGATCCTGGTTATGTCGTTACGTATTATCTTAAATGCCATACCTGCATTATAGATTAATCACCTGCCGGTTGCATCAATGACATCTCTTGATGACACAAAGAGCAAAACTGCACTAACCGCCAACACCGCAGTGGTGATGATGCTCGCCTCGATGCCGTACTCGCCGCCGTTCAGGATATTCGAACCGACAGACTGCATATCAAACACAGACGCAACACGCCCATCGATGCCGCTCAGATTGAGTCCGAGAATGCTGTAGAGGATGTAGTTCCAGATCGAATGCAGTCCGCAGGCAGCCCATATGCTCTTGAAGCGCAGAGTAAGCAGGGAGAAGATGACCGAGATAAGGATAAGGTTGGCAATCGCTGCGGCAACGATCTCAGGCGAGCCTTCTGACATACCGGAAAGGTGAGGGATGGTGAACAATGCAGCGCTAACACCGATCGTAACCGGAACCGAAGTCTTCTTTATAAGAAGCTGGTGCACGATACCTCTGCAGAGTATTTCTTCCATGGCGCCTTGCAGCACGAAACATATAAGCATGAGCGCGACCATCGGTGTGTCGATGTTTGCGAACACACCATTAAAGCTAATTGCACCTGCAAGAACCACGGCAACAGTGGATAGTACAACCAGCGCCGCGCCGATCAAGGCGCCCGTAAGATAGCTTACAGGCTTTCCCGTGAACCCCAGATCCCTGACCGTCTTCTTCTGGAACAGTTTCCAGAACAGAACGATCGCTCCGATGATGAACGCATATCCGAAGTAAGTCATCAGCGTTATAGTCTGGGCATCGAACATCTCGCCTTCCAGGGGATTCTTCCCGCACGCGAAATGCACACCGATCACTATGACCTCGCCTACAACTTCCGAACCGAACTTGCAAAGCCAGAAGAACAGGATGACCTTGATGACATACAGGAGCTTCGGCATCTCCGTACGATTGTTGAAGGGGCTTATATTCTTGATGAAGTTTATTATCTTACTCATGATTTCTCCTTGTTTGAGCGCAGTTGTACTAAGATCCGGCTTTCCGCGGACCTTTTTAAGTTAATGTTGTATTGAGATCAGATCAGACGGGCATGCCGTTGACGAGGAAATAGATCAGCATCGAGATGAGATCTATCGCAAGAAGGATGCCGAATCCTATGAGGAACCATTTGACGGCAGTCTTCGCGCGTTTGCTGTTTTGCTCCGTGAGGACCTTCTGGTCGAGCACGTCGGCCATGGTCTTGTGGTCGTCCGTTTTTACCGGCTCGATCCCTTTAAGAAGATAATCCGTTGTTACTTCGAAAACGTCGCTCATGATGACGACTTTGTCGAGGTCAGGCGTTGCCTGCTCGCTCTCCCATTTAGAGACGGCCTGGCGGGACACGCCTACCGCATCTGCCAATTCTTCCTGGGACATGCCTTTGGCTTTTCTAAGGCTCTGGATTCTGTCAGCAATTGTCATTTACTCCACCTCCGGGATTTGATGCCCCAAGGATAGCTTTTCTCATCTTAACATATCTACCAGCCGCGGCTTGAACTTTGTCAACCTGCGGTTGCAACCCTGTATTTTCGGGCTTTTTAGGGTATTAGTTGCTTTCTGACAGGTAGAACTCGACAGGACCCAGTTCTGCCAGTGAAGGGTCACTTTCACTGTTCATGGAGATACTGCCGTCTGCGCCTATGGTAGCATCAAAACTTCCATAATCTGCGCTTTCGAAGTAGATCGTATCGCCTTCGATCGTATAAGTTCCGGTGTCGTAGATCGTAACAGATTCGGCGTCGTAATAATCGACCAGCATATCAAGCATCGTCTCCTTAAGCTCCTGATAGCTGGATACACCGTATACCGTTGCCAATTCATCAAGCTCGTCAGGATCGGAAGTGCCGAATTCAGCGTAGAACAGAGTGTCGATGTTTTCTTCCATGAAGCCGCTCAGATCACCAACGAACTTCTCTGCATCGATCGTCAGCTCGTACTGGCCGTCGCCGAGAACGAGAATGATGTCCAGGGGAAGCTCGCCTGTAAAACCGTCATCGTAGCCCATCTCATCTGCCATGCTCTGGTTGAAGCTGTTTACGCAGTCGATGGTGGCAATGTAAGTATCGCCTTCGATGGTTGTGGTAATACCGGAACCGGTTCCATTACCGCCTGATGTCGCATCTTTCCAGGAGTTATCGACGATGGTCGTCTCACTCGCGATCTCGTAATCACCGTACCTTAGAACAACGGTGTATGTGCCTGTCTCGAGGTAATCGGCATCGGTAGTATAATCGCACCATATGGTCTCGAGGTCTCCCTCTATATATGTTCCTCCGTCGCTTATCGGAGCATCGTTCAGATAAACATCCATGGACATTCCGTCTGCATAATCCGAGAAGTCTTCAGTGAAGACGACGCTCATGAAGACCAGGTTATCGCTTGCATAGATATCAGTGTGATCGATAAACGAGACGAAGTCGGGAATGAAATTAATGTCATAACCGTAGAAATCGTAGAACGCCATGAAGCCCTTATCGCTGAAGTTGGATACGAGCCACTCGTCCTCGTCTTTCTCGAACTCGACAGTCAGCTTGACTTCGATGGTATCGTCGCAATCTTTGACCGCCTGCACCGCCTCGTCCACGCTGAAGAACTCGATACCGCCCAACGCCTTGTCATAATCGACCATCGTGAAGACGACCTCGGCTTCGGCTTCCTCCTTGTCGATCTCGACGGAATCTTCATCGACCTCGTAGGTGATGGTATCTGCTACGGCTTCAGCGACGGTATCCTGCTCGGCCGTATACAAAAGTCCGCCGAGGTGAGCTTCGAGCTCTGCTATCGTGTCGCTGTCCTTATCTTCGGTGGTAAGTTTCGCGATCTTGCCCGCATCGCATTTGACCATGGCCGACGCGAACGCATCTGCCGCATCGACAATGTCTTCCGGTTTTGCGGATTCGGGGATCAGGCCGCAAGCAGAGCAGGACAGTGCAAGAACACCTGCGATCGTCATAGCTGCAACTCTTGTCATATTGTGTCTTAGCATATTCATTACCACCATATTATTAAGAATATTTGATGACTGAATTATCCCACATTTGAACTGCGCCTTCAATTAAGAGCGCTTCAGGAGCTTACCTGCAAACCCCACTACAAACCTCACTGCCGCGACGATGACCCAGCAGACCAGCACTACCAGCAGGACATAGATCCATATGCTCACGAAACCGTTCATCGCGGAGGACATGCCCAGGTACACGGAGATAAGGTCTTCTCTTACGACCGTCTCTATCAGGTATATCCCGAAAACGCATCCGCCGAGGCTTATTACCAACGCCTCGATTACCTTGGAAAGTTTCCTGCCTTCGAACAGTTTGCGGACGATCAGGAATATGAAGATGACTTCGAACGCCCTGAACGAATCAAAAAATGAAGCAACTGCAGTCTCATCCAGGTCTCCCGTAAGCTTGATCCTGTAATCTGTGAGATACATCGTCGCTGCGACTGACACAAGGAATGCCGCAAGTGATATGAGGCACATCTTGGTCGTAACTTTATCAAGGACCTTGCCAAGATAGTAACCGGTCAGGGGGTAGAAGACCAAAGTGTTAGTGCAGATAACGGGTATAAGAGCGCCGGGATATTCAACGGTGCCTGCTGACATGCGGTACTGCAGGAAGATGAATACGCCGTTAAAGGCAGCCTGAATCGCAAGCATCAGACAGAACTCCTTGGAGGTGAAGCCTTTCGCGATCTTGCGTAAGAACGGCAGCTGTATGAGGAACGCGATGTATGCGTATAAGAACCAGTACGTGACTGTGACCTGGCCCGAGTACAGACGCGTGAGAAGATCCGTCACTGAGAACTGACCGAAGTCATATCCGATGCCTCTTATGTATCTCCACAAAGAGAACACCAATAGCACGATAAGATACTTGAGTATGCGTTTCTTCCAGACGTAACCTATTGTCTCGTCTTCCTTGCCGAGGAGCAGCATGCCGGAGATCATGAAAAACAGCGGTACGCTTATGCCTGCGAGCACGGAGAAGACCATGCAGATCCAGTAGGGGAAAGATCCTGCGCCGTATGTAGTGAAACGCACATACCCCTGATAGTTCGTGTGATGAAAAACGACAAACACGATGGCTATTATGCGGAGTATCTCCACATAGATCACTTTGCTTCTTTTTGTCGTTACGGGCGTGCTCACTTGTAATCTTCCACGTCGAACTTTCTGTCCCTGAAATAGTAATCGCGGTCAGCTTCGGTGATCTCCCTTATCGGACGGCAGGGATTGCCGTAAGCTACCATGTTGTCAGGGATGTCCTTTGTGACGACGCTTCCGCCGCCTATCACCACATTGTTACCGATCGTAACGCCGGGGCATACCAGCACGTTGCCGCCGATCCAGACGTTGTCGCCTATCGTGATGTCGATGCCGTACTCATATCCGGAATTGCGCGTCTCGGGGTGCAGCGGGTGGCCTGCGGTGCATATCTGCACATTCGGTCCGCACATGAAAGAATCACCGATGCGCACCTTACCGACATCGAGCACGATGAAATTATAGTTTGCAAAAAAGTCCGTTCCGACTTCGATGTTATAACCGTAGTCACAGTGGAACGGCGACTCGATGTTGAGGTAGCCTTCCTTTGTTTTTCCGAGGATCTCGCGAAGGAGCGCTTCCCTTTCTTTCTCCGCTTCGGGAGGGAGGTTGTTATATTTGTAAAGCTTTGACTTGCAGGCCATGCGCTCTTCCTTGAGACCGTCCATCCAGGACTTGTACGGCAGGTTTGCAATCATTCTGTCTTTTTGGTTCATGATGTATACCTCTGCTTTATTTTCCAGCTTTTAAGAGCATTATAGCATTGTATTTTCACGCACTTAATCTATAATCTTCAACGTAAAGACAGGGGAAGAAGGATTCGTTCCGGATGAAGAAATCATTGGTGTTGGAAGGCGGAGCCATGCGCGGTCTGTTCACCGCGGGCGTCATGGACGTTTTCCTCGAGAACAACATAGAGTTCGACGCGGCTATCGGCGTGTCGGCAGGCGCTGCGTTCGGCTGCAACTACAAGTCCAAACAGATCGGACGCATCCTGAACTACACTACGAAATACTGCAACTATTGGAAGTTCTGTTCGTTCCGGTCGTGGCTTTTCACGGGCGATGTTTTCGGCGCCAAATTCGGGTATGAGACGATTCCGAGGGAGCTGGACATTTTCGACGAGGAGACGTACCGCAAAAACCCCATGGACTTCATCGTGGTCGCGACGGACATCAAAACGGGCGAGGCAGTCTATCACACCATGCCCACCTGCGAGGGCGACGATATAGCTTTCATGCGCGCTTCCGCGTCACAGCCGGTGCTGTCGAGACCTGTTAAGATCCGGGGCGCCAAGTACCTGGACGGCGGCATGCGCGATTCCATCCCTCTGCAGTACATGCGCGAGCACGGGTACGAGAAGAACATCGTCATCCTCACGCAGCCCGAGGGGTTCGTGAAGGAGCAGATGAAGGTCATGCCCCTCGTCAAACTGCTCACCTTAAGCCACCCCGAGATCGCGAAAGCACTCTACGCGCGCCCTGCGAAATACAACGAGCAGACGGCATACGTGGCAGAATGCGAGAAAGCAGGCAACACTTTGGTCATCCGTCCCGAGGCTCCACTCGGCCTCAAGACAGTCGTCCACGACCCGGACGAACTAAGGCGCGTGTATAAGTGCGGCAGGGAAGTGGCTGAGAAGAGACTTGCTGAAGTAAAGGCATTCATGGCTGACTGAGGCGGGGCCCTTTTGTAACTTGGTAGCAAAATAATACTATCAATTTCCGCACCAAATGCAAGATAAGATATCTCCAAGGGGTACCAACTTCTATATTATTGGCATACTGTCAATGTTATAATCTCCACAGGAGATGAGGAAATATGAAAATTTGTAAATTCTGCGGTTATCAGACCGACAACATGACAAGGACATGCACCAGCTGCGGATCAAAGCAGTTCAACTATGTTTGCCCGAATTGCTCTAACGAGTTCGAAGGCAAGTTCTGTCCTACATGCGGAACAAAGTTCGACGCAGTTGCAAGGATCTGCCCTGACTGCGGCCGCAAGTACTTCTCAAAGTCTTGCCCTGACTGCGGATACAATGGTACTAAGAAAACTCCGGTCCGCACGGCAACTGCCCCGTTAGCTCCTATGGACAGAAAGGCTTTGACAGCGTTTGCTCTGAGCATTTCAGGTTTCATGACCTTCCTGTTCCCGCTCCTGCTCGCAGGACTTATCATGGGTATCAAAGGAAGAAAGCAGCCGGACCTCGATGACAGAAGCAGGAATTACTACAACATTGCATTTGCTTTAGGCATTGTGGGAATATTCCTGAACGTCTGCATGTTCATGGTATATGTTGTATATTTCGGTGCGAGCATTATCTCGCGTCTTAACTGAGGTGAATAGAAGATATGAAGATTTGTGAATTTTGCGGTTGCAGAGTAGACGAGAAGACACCTGCATGCCCGAACTGCAGCTCTACAACGTTCCAGCATGAGTGCCCGAACTGCCACAATGTATTTGAGGGTTCGTTCTGCAACGACTGCGGCATCAGATACGATGCCATCGCGAAAACATGCCCCAACTGCGGCAAGGTGTACTACACCAAAGCGTGCCCCAATTGCGGACATGATCAGGTAAGAGAAAACATTCAGGCAAGCGTGCAGTCCGGCCAGTCATATTCGAATACGGATTCCCAGGCAGGCAGAGGCAATAACAGCACGATCGCTCTCGTGCTTGCGATACTTGGTCTCTTGACATGCATGACACCGTTCTCGATCATCGCTATGATACTTGCCTCCAAGGAAGAGCAGGCAGGCCGTAAGAGCAACTTGACCAAAACTACCAAGGTGCTGTCGATCATGGGCATAATCTTATTCTTCTTCGTGCTCATCATCGGCACGGCAAACGGTTCAAGGAGCTAAGTGATCATGAGGATTGAGAGAACGTCGGCAGATCCCAAGGCCTACATCGACAAGCCGCTTATCGAGTCACATAAGTACGGTAACGAATAATACTGCCGTTCAAAGAGAACCATCGGGGTGTGGATCTTAAAGGATCCGCACCCCGTTTGTTTTCACTCATTTTTCACGCGAGCTGCTTTCTGCCTTAATGCTATAATTAACCGTCCGGACATCCCGGGATAAATATGCGTGGAGGCATAGGAATGAACAAGAAGATTTTCGCGATGCTTATCGCAATGTCGCTTTTGATGACAGGCTGCCAGGCGGCCGAGACAACAGAGAGCAGTGTTCCGGCATCGGAGCCTTCAGTGGCTGAATCAGTTGCAGAGACGACTGCTGCACCGACTCCGACACCTACCGCAACACCCACGCCTGCCGCAGACGTGCCCTCGCTCGAGGATATGGATTTCGAGGACGTGGTGGTGTACATAATGGACGGCAACCTGCTGACGGATGACATGGTGAAGGAATTTACCGGCGACTCCGAATCGACTGTCGCTGATTATGTTGATTATTGCGTGGACCTGGCGGATGACCGTTACTTCAACACCGATGCCAACAAAGAAGCAGGCATCGAGAAGATCGTCGAGATGAATTTCTATACATACCTTGAAGACGAAGGTTACACGGACTGCGTCGAGGTCAAGGTGATCGAGGTGGATCCCGATACCGTAAGCGAGTACGAGGTCGGCGATGTCATCACGGTGCATTTCGAGGCGTATCTTGAGTATTACGACGAGAACGACGAGCTGGTAAAAGAAGAGACAGTAGAAGATACGGACTGGCCGATCGCTGCGATCTCCGGCAACTACATCCTCGTCGCGCAGGAGAAAGTTTCAAGTTCCGAGGTAACTCCCGCATCTGACGTCTCAGAAGTCGATTTCACATCGACAAACGTTGAGGCTCCGTACAGCAACGAGCAGCTCCAGGCTGTGTACGATGCGTTCGACGCTCTCGCGTGAGTTAAAAATGAGTAATTTCCCGTGTTTACTACACTTTTTACTCATTAATCGCGGAAAATGAGTAAAAAGTGTAGTGTTTGACCCGATTTACTCATTTTTTACTCACGTGCCATTTCACACCCCCGTGCCAAAATATAGTATTATTAATTTGGCAACACAAACATGTGAGTTAAGGGGATAACAATGGCAACACTATGTAAGAATTGCGCGCACGCACTGGTCTTCGATCCGGTCTCGCAAAAACTCGTGTGCGATGCGTGCGGAAGCTCTTTCAAACCGGAAGAGATAGAATCCGAAGCCCAGGCGTACAGACAGGATCTCAAGGCCGAGTCCATGGAAGAGGTAACCGGCGCGAAAGACGAGACCATGATGGACTGCTACGTATACTCCTGCGCGGAGTGCGGCGGCGAGATCATCATCAATGGTACGGAAGCATCGACGACATGCGTTTACTGCGGCAACCCGAACGTCGTCTTCAGCAGGATAGCAAAGCAGAAACGTCCCGAGTACGTAATGCCTTTCTCCATCACCAAGGAAAGAGCGATCGAGCTCGTGCACAAGAAGATCGACCACGGCATCTTCATTCCCAGGGCGATCAAGAAGTTCACGCCCGACTGCGTCAGGGGCATCTACATCCCGTACTGGATCGTCAACGCGGAATTCACGGATGCGGTCGTCATCAAGGGCCGGGTCAAGAGCGGCAAGAATTACGTAACTAGGTATTTCGGAAGTGCAGGCGAGATGTCGCTGAAGAAGCTGCCGATAGACGCATCCCGCGCTTTGTCGGACGAGAGCAGTTCGAGGCTCGAGCCGTTCGCGGTCTCGCACCTCAAGCCTTTTGACGAGGACTACCTCGCGGGCTTCTACTCGAACGTCTCCGACGTAACGTACAGTGACGTCAGGTATGCCACGCTTAACAGGGCGAAAGAGTATTTCGAAGAGGAAGCGATGAACAGAGTCAGCGCGAGCAGCAAAGAGGTCACGAATTCCTGCCCGCACATAAAGGTCGGCAACGACATGGCTTATGCGATGCTGCCGGCGTGGTTCATCACGTTCCCGTACAAGGGCAAGCACAACACGATCCTGGTCAACGGCGACACGGGCAAAGTCGTGTGCGGTCTGCCGTGGCGCAAAGGACTCTTCATCGCACTGCTCGTCATCCTCGGGATCGCTGCCACAGTAGCGGCGTTCATAGTGCTGAAGCCGATGCTTCCGATGCTGCTTACTTCGAGCTCGAAACGCTCCTCGAGCAGCAGCGACGGCCGCGGTAAGATCATCGCTCTCATCATCGCGGTTATCATCGGTCTGTTCATATCCGGCGTCAACAAGGTGCGCAAGGTCATCAAGAACATCAAACTTACGCAGGACAAGGACATATTCAATTTCACCAAGAAAAGGCAGGGCTGAAGCATGGACGTATTATCATTTATCTTCGCATTAGGCCTTGGCTTCGGCATGGCATGCTGGGCGTGCGGCACTCTCCTGGACAAATCGAACAACATCGGTGACAGCACCGGCACCAAGGACATTTACGGCGTGCACGTACACTTCACGTGTGAAAGACGTTTGGGCAATAACGAGACGAACACTTTCTGCGCTAACCACGATAAACCGATCGAAGGCGAGAACAACGCGCCCCGCGGCAGCGAGCTCGTACACAGGCTGTCGGAGGAAGAACTTGAGAGATACAAGCCCACGGCTGCCGAGGAAGCAGCTGCGGCAGGGCTTCTTAGAAATACAGTTGAAGACGAGTTCAGCATCTGGGAGAGCCAGCAGCCGAGCAGTGACTTCAAGGGCGTGTTCAAGCCTTTGGACAAAGAGGAATAAAAGGGGATAGGATATGGCAACACTTTGTAAGAATTGCGGGCATGCGCTGGTGTTCGACCCGACAACGCAGAAGCTGGTATGCGGTGCGTGCGGCGGGGCTTTCGCGCCGGAGGAGATAGAAGCCGAGTCGATGCCGTACAGGGAAGACCTGAAGGCGGTGTCCGCGGAGAAGGCTTACGGTGAGAAGAGTGCGGACACGATGGACTGCTACGTGTATACGTGCAGCGAGTGCGGAGGCGAGATCATCATCAACGGCACGGAAGCGTCGACTACGTGCGTGTACTGCGGCAACCCGAATGTCGTTTTCAGCAGGATATCCAAGCAGAAGAGACCCGAGTTGGTGCTGCCGTTCACGATCACAAAGGAAAAGGCTATCGAGCTCGTGCACAAAGAGATAGACAGAGGTCTATTTGTCCCCAAGGCTATCAAGCACTTTAAGCCCGAGTGCGTGCGCGGCATCTACATCCCGTACTGGATCGTGAATGCCGACTATATGAACGCCGTTGTCATCTCCGGTCAGGTCAGTAGCGGCAAGCACTCCGTGACAAGATATTACGGGCGTGCGGGCGAGATGCACATCAAGAACCTGCCGATCGATGCGTCGCGTGCGCTGGCGGACGAGAGCAGCTTCAGGCTCGAGCCGTACGATCTGACGTGGCTGAAGCCGTTTGACGAGGACTACCTCGCGGGGTTCTACTCGAATGTGTCCGACGTTGTATACGATGACTTAAGGCGTGCTGCTTTGGGCAGGGCGAACGAGTATTTCGAAGAAGAAGCCTTGAACAGCATTCACGGTGCCAGCAATAAGAGTGTCTTCAGTAAA
>JAILMZ010000125.1 GCA_024692105.1 Saccharofermentans sp. | reverse complement strand
GAGCTAAAAGAACGCTTTTTATGCCCCTGTGGCTTTGTCGGTTTTTGTCGGTTTTTGTCGGGTTTTTCGGGGTGTTTTGGATTCTATAATCAATATACTGCTCATCTCCCTACACGCGCAGTGAAAGGAGGTATCTCTATGGAGAAATTGATAGCTTTCATTTCTTCGGTCGCGGCTGGCGTAATCGCTAACGCTATAAGCAAATGGCTTGATCGAAGGAAGAAGAAAAAGAGCAGAAAGCCTAAGGCCTAAGCCACCTTAAAAAACGGAATAGAAAACCCCGAAGTAGCCGCTTCGGGGTTTTCGTTTTTTCTCCCTATGTGCAAGTGAAAGTGATAGCTTTCCTTCGCTATGTAAATTATACCACCGCGTGTTCTCTATGCAATCGGTTTGCGATCTTACGACAGCTTCATGTAGCCCTCCTTGATCCAGCCGAGTTTTCTCATGATCTCGCTGAATACAAGTGACAGGATTGCAGGAGCGATAACGCAAACTACGAGCATTCCGATCCATGCCATTGCATCAAGAGTGCCGGACTCTGTCATTGCGGAGAAGCAGCCGATGGGGCCGACAAGACCGCATGTACCCATGCCTGCTGCAACGCCGTTGCACTCGAGCTTGAACACCATTGTGGAAAGAGGTCCGGTGATAGCTGCTGCGAGTGTAGCGGGAACCCAGATCTGGGGATGTCTTACGATGTTAGGCATCTGGAGCATGGATGTACCGAGGCCCTGGGAAACGATGCCGCCCCACTTGTTCTCTCTGTAGGATGCTACTGCGAAACCAACCATCTGCGCGCAGCAGCCTGCAAGGGCCGCACCGCCTGCTATGCCTGCGATACCGATGGAAGCGCAGATAGCGGCACTGGAGATGGGGAGCGTAAGGATTATTCCGACAACGACGGATACGATGATTCCCATCGGGAGCGGATAGAGCGTGGTTGCGTAGTTGATGAACTGTCCGAGCCAGTTCATTGCGACAGCGATCGCGGGGCAAGTGAGATATGCAACGAGCGCGCCTGCGCCGATAGATACGATAGGAGTTACGAGGATGTCTACCTTGGTCTCCTTGGATACGAGCTTACCGAACTCTGCAGCAAAGATTACTGCAACGAAAACGCCCAGAGGACCTGCCGCATAGGGCTGTCCGGGATATGCGTTGGCGAACATTCCTACTGCCGCGGAACATGCGATTACGAGCATCGGTGCCTTAAGGGCAGCAGCGATTCCTACGCCGATCGCAGCACCTGTGGCTGCAGATGCAAGCGAACCTGCCTGAGCCAGGAAGTGAGCTGTCCTCTCGAAAAACGCGCCGTCGATCATGCCGATATACTTGGCGAGCGTCGAAAGTATCGTTCCGATGAGAAGTGATGCGAACAGACCCTGAGCCATTCCGCTCATGGCGTCTACAAAATAAGTCTTGGCTGAAAGAGTTATGTTCTTCTTGGTGAGGAACTCTCTGAAAGTCATTTTTTTAGCGGGCTTTTTTGCCGGCTTCTTGTTCTTCTTACCTGACATTAGGCAATACCCCCTCGTGATATTGGACTAATGTTATCACGAATTCCAAAATGCACTCTCTGTTCTTTTATATGAAATTACATCGAAATCAAATACTTCATTTAGGACTTTTGAATTAAAAGCGTCGCTTAAAGGCATGTCTGCCATGACATTTCCGTCTTTTATGAAGATTCCGCGCCTGCAAAGCCTTGCCGCTTCCCCGAGGTCGTGGAACACGCCCGCAAGCGTGTTCTTGATCTGCCTGCCGTCTGCCTCAGTCGTGCCTTCGAGCCATTTCGCGAGGTAGTCGGTAAGTTCCGCGCGGTACCTGATATCAAGGTTGTTGCCCGGTTCGTCCAGAAGGACTATGGGTGTCTGCTGCGCGAAAGTCCTCGCCAGGAGCGCCCTCTGGAGCTGTCCGCCGGAAAGCTCCGACAACATCCGGTCTTTCAGTTCGTACACGCCGCAGTCTTCCATGACTCGGCCAACTATTTCTTTGTCTTCTGCGGAAGGACCTGCGAGCCCGCGTTTCATACGCACATATCTTCCGAGCATGACGGCCTGGCTTACCGTATAGGAGAAATACATCTCCTGCGTCTGCGGCATGAGCGCTATTAGGGATGCTATGTCTCTTCTTTTCATATGAGAGGCATCGTTTCCCGCAATCTCGAGTCCGCCGTCATATGAAAGCAGAGACGCGATAACGCGGAGCAGCGTGGTCTTGCCCGCACCGTTCGGACCGCCGATCATGACGGACTCGCCTTTGTCGATGGAAAGGCTGATATCTTTTATAACAGGTGTTTTCGTGTATCCTGCGGAGATGTTCTTAAGTTCTATCAGGCTCATCCCTTCTTCCTCCCCGCAAAGAAAACATATGCAAAGAACGGCGCGCCGATAAGGGCCGTAACCGCACCGATCGGTATCTCCCGGGGCGAGAGGACCGTCCTCGCGATGAGGTCTGACAAAGCCATGAACGCTCCGCCGTATATGAATGACATCGGGATCAAGGTCCTGTGCTCCGGTCCGAAAAGTTTTCTTACCACATGCGGTGCCACGAGATCAACGAAACCTATTACGCCGGCAACGGAGACAGACACGCCGGTAAGTATAGAACTGACGATGATAAGGATCATCTTGACAGTCCTGGTATCGACGCCCATTGCCTTGGACTGTTCTTCGCCGAAGGTCATGATGTCGAGTTCCTTGGTAAAGAAAACGATCACGAGCGTGCATATGACTGCAACAGGCAGAACGATCACGACGTGTGTCCAGTTCCTTGCCGAGAACGAACCCATCATCCACAGCCAGAGCCTCTTGTAATGGTCGCTGCAGAGCGTGGCCAGGAAGTTCATTATGCCTGTCACGAAGAGCGAGAAGACCATGCCTATGAGGATAACGGTCGTATTGGATGCCATCCTGTCTATTGCCGCCGTAAAGGCCAGGACAATAACGACAGTGATAAGGCCTGCCGCAAAGCTTGTCACGGGAAGTATGAACGGCAGTGATATGCCGGAAACGAGAACTACTGCAGCACCCAGGCAGGCACCGGACGAGACGCCCATCGTATAAGACGATGCGAGCGGATTCTGCAAGAGAGCCTGCATGACAGCACCGCTCACCGCCAGTGCGCCTCCGACAAGGAAAGCCACTATGGCTCTCGGCATCCTGATGGTCCAGAAGATCGAATCCATCATGGGCGCCACTTCCTCAGGAAGCGGCTTGCCCGTTACATGACTTGCAACTATGGATGCCAGGTCCTTAAGCGAGATATATACGCTTCCTGCCCTGATACAGACAACAAGAATGACAAAGCAGGCGATCACGGAAAGGATCATGCCTGCCCGTCTGCCTGCTTTGGTCTTGTTTATGCTTTTTGTTCCTGCCGTGTTCTCCATCAGGAGTCTTGATTACAGGATAGCCTCTGCGAGTTCAGCGAACTGCTCGGGATATACAAAGGAACCCCACTCGATGATAGCCTGAGCGACATGCTCGTTAGGTCTTGAGCAGAGGTTGTCGGTTACGACATATACCTCACCGTTCTTGACCGCATTTACATTTTCCCAGCCGTCGAGTGCCATGATGTCACCTGCCGGATCCTCTGTCCAAATATAGTTTGTAAGGATTACATCCGGGTTCATGGCGATTGCTTCCTCTTCTGTGATAGCTACCCAGCCTTCAAGACCAGCGCACACATTGTCGGCACCGATCTCATCGAGCATATCGGACATGTATGTGCCGTCACCGAAGGAATAGATCGTCGGGGAATCAGCAGAAGGGATCGTCATCATGAACAGTACCGTCTTACGCTCGGGAACTTCTGCGGCGAATTCCTCGACCTCGCCGAGAAGGAGTTCAAAAGACTCAACATAACCGTCAGCAACATCGGGCTCGTTTACGCAGAGACCTATGAACTGAAGGTCGAGCTTGAGGTCTTCAAGTGTTGCAGGTGTAGGGATATCAGCTACGCAGATGCCTGCATCAACAAGAGACTGGAAAGGTGACTCGCCGCCGACATAGCTCATGCCTGAAGTGAATACGATGTCAGGCTCGAGTGCAGCGATAGCCTCGTTGTCGGGGTTCATCATGTCGAAGTTCGGGATCGTGGGATCGAGATCTTCGAGATAGTCGATAGAGTTGGAATCGATGCCTACGATCTTGTCGGAAAGGCCGAGCTCGATAAGGAACTGTGTTGTGGAAGGCGCAAGGGATACGATCCTGTCTACCTGATCGGGAACAACAATGTCGTTGCCTGCACGGTCAACCGTGGGCTTCTCATAATCGAGGGGTTCTGTCTCTTCGTAAGAACCGAATATGTCCTCATCCGCATAAGGATCTTCTGTCTCAGACTCGGTCGAGGGTGTTGTCATGGTCTCTTCCTGGACCGGTTCAGCAGTAGTGCAGCCTGCGAACACCATAACTGAAAGTGCTCCGCAAAGCAGAAGTGATAAAAGTTTCTTTTGCATGTATATATGCCTCCGTTTTTTATTCAAAACAATTATACACATAAAGTATATTAAAAATGCTTTGTGCGTAATACTAATAACTTATTGAGTTTGAAGGCAAAAAACTATGAAGATAAAGAAAAGCGGCCCACAACTTGTGGACCGCCGTCTGTTTTTTATCATAAAGATTTTACTTCCCGGAAAACAGTCTCTTGCGCAGGAAGAATACCGTTCCGCCCATTGCCAGAAGTATCAATCCGGCCAGCGGGTACATGCTTAATGTCTCACCCGACGAAGGAACCGGTATTACCGGAGGCGGCTCCGGGGTCGGAAGTTCTTTTCATACCGCTATGAACATTAGGCAAAGGCTTTGTTATAATTAAGAACAGATTTCAGGAACCACTACCTTAAGAACGGGGAACAACTATGCGTATCAACGAAATACTTAAGTCAGACAAACCGACCATCTCCTTCGAGGTCTTCCCTCCGAAGCAGGAAGCAGGCCTTGATAGCGTTAAGGCGGCAGCAGGCGCGATCGCTGCCCTCCGTCCGTCGTTCATGTCGGTAACATACGGCGCGGCAGGCTCCACGAGCAAGCTCACATGCGAAGTGGCATCAGACATCAAGAACCTGCACGGCGTATCCGTCATGCCCCACCTCACCTGCGTCGCATCGACCAGAGAGCACGTTGACAATATGCTCACCAGGATCAGCGAGAGCAACATCGACAACATAATGGCCCTGAGAGGCGATATCCCGCAGGACGGTAATGTGTGCCATGATTTCGAGCATGCGTCGGACCTTATCGCGTATATAAGGACCAAGGCGCCCGACTTGTGCATCGGCGGCGCGTGCTACCCGGAAGGCCACATCGAGTGTGCGCACAAGTCTCAGGATATCGATTTCCTGAAGGTCAAGGTCGATGCCGGCTGCGACTTCCTTACCACGCAGATGTTTTTCGACAACAACATCTTCTATAACTTCCTGTACCGCGTGAAGGACAAGGGCATCAACGTCCCCGTCCTCCCCGGCATCATGCCCATCACGACCGCGAGGCAGCTCTCGAGATCCGTCGCGCTGTCCGGCACGAATGTTCCCGAGAGGTTCCGCGCCATCGTTGACAGGTTCGGTGACGACCCCGATTCGATGCGTCAGGCGGGCATCATCTACGCCTGCGAGCAGATCGTCGACCTCATCGCGAACGGCGTCAACCATATCCACGTCTACTCGATGAACAAGCCCGACGTGGCAGCGGATATCCTGAAGAACCTGGGTTCCATACTGGAGTGATCTCATGCCCTTAGGTGTCACGATACCCGTCAAGGAAGTGAAGCGCTACTGGGGCTACTACGGTCCCATCGAGCATCCCGAGGCTGATTCCTATATCGCCGAAGCCATATCAGCGCTGGAGAAGGAATCCGACCCGCACCACGTATACAAGGTCTTCCCTATAGAAGTCGAAAGCAATACCGTCCGCATCGACGGC
>JAILMZ010000083.1 GCA_024692105.1 Saccharofermentans sp. | reverse complement strand
AGAGCCATGTTTGGCTCAATTACTCTTTTAAACTCAATTCTTAGAATTGAAAAGGTCCGTTATTACTTCAAGTTCTTGCATTCTATTCAATTTTCAAGGTGCGCGCCTCGGCGGTTTTTGCAGGCATATTTTCATTGCCTTGCCGCAAAGTGCTCGTTAATAATACGACATGAGTCTTATTAAGTCAAGAAGTTTTTTGAGGATTTTCAGACTTTTTTTCAAAGGGCGCAAAACCCTTTATCTGACTAAATCTCAGAACAGTTCGCTGCCCGTTCCCGAATGCTTTTTTGCACGCCTCTTTCCGGCGTTCTTAAGACGGTGGATCCTGACCACCAGAACTATATTGATGATTATTATAGAAAGCATTATTACCCCTATGACCAGGGATACTTCCTTATTGGCTTTTACAAACAATACTATCGGTGACTCGGATACCGGGACGGGCGTGCCGTCAGGAGCCACGCCCGGAGTTACCTCACCTGTTACGGAAGGTGTTGTGTCGATCGCGGGCATGTAAGGTGCGTCGCCGGGGAAATGGATGACATTAAGTACAGGCTGCTGGTCTTCGGGAGCATTGATCCACTTATAGTCGCCTGTTGTTCCGGGAATGACTGCTACCGGATCGTTCTCCCAGCATGCGAGATTACCGTAAGCGGTAATGGATGCCAGATACATCGTTGTATAGAAATAGTATTCCTTAGGGACACCGCACATGGAGACCATGAGTTCGTGTCCATTCTCACAGACAGTATAGAGCGTGCAGCCCTTTCCCGCAGCATCTGTCGTTCCCGTCTTGCCGCCTACGATGGCTGCCAGATGTGACGGTGTGCCGTTGGCTGTTTTCGAAGCGAGCCACGGGTCGAACAGAAGATTGTTGGTATTCTTTACATAGTCCCAGGCATCTGCCTTGTGAAGCGAGGTCGCCTCGAATACATGTGTCTGGGAGCTGATGAGGATGTTGAAGTCCTGGTTGTTCGTGGCAGCACACATCATGATGCAAAGATCGTGAGCAGTCGTATAGTGGTCCTCATCGTGAAGTCCGCAGGGATTCGTAAAATGCGTGCCGGTGCAGCCGAGCGTCGCAGCCCTGAGATTCATGAGCGCCGCAAAAGCTTCGATCTTCCTGTTTGCGAGGATGTTCTCCTTTGTGTCACCCAGAGTATCGATAAGGTACTGTGCGTTAACACCGTCTTCATTGACCGTATCGCCACCCTCGGGATACTTCTCGAAGAACGCGTCGATGCATCCTTCGGCAAGAACATATGCCGCATCGTTACCGGAAGGAAGCATCAATCCATACAAAAGCTCGGATACCTTTACCTTCTCGCCGACCTTGATGCCCATGACGGAAGAACCTTCTTCCACGTAAGACATCGCCGTCTCGGATGTGGTGAGCTGCGCGTTGAGGTCTAAGATCTCAAGGCTCAGCATGCATGTCATGATCTTTGTCTGTGATGCAGGATAGATCTTATCATCGAGGTTCTGGCTGATGACGATCATGTCTGTCGTCTTGTCGTAGACGCAGTATGATGCGCAGTGAACGTCCGTAAGGGGCGGGACCGTGATGTCCGGCTGCCCGATATCGGCCATTGCCAAAGTGCTTCCGGAACAGACGATGACACCTGCGGTCATAACAGCCGCAAGTGCCAGTGCCTGTAATCTCTTAATGATGCGGAAGCCTCTTCTCATCATCAGGATTCTCCTTCGTTTCCTTCCTGCTTATCGGATGCTTCGGGTGCTTCGGAAGTCTCAGA
The DNA here is from genome assembly GCA_024692105.1 of Saccharofermentans sp. The sequence goes on along the minus strand of JAILMZ010000083.1, from coordinate 17,292 downwards.
AACTTCTGCTCCTTCTTCACCTTCTGCGCCTTCGGTCTCTTCAGGATCCTCTTCTTCGTGGTCTGTAAGAGCGAAATCAACGATGGACGCCGTCTTGGACTTCATGAGCCTTACGCCCGAAGTAGCTCTCGAGAGCGTAGGGATCTCGGAAGCGGATACTCTGATGATGACGCCCTGGCTCGTAATGATGAGCAGGTCGTTATCGTCCGTAACGGAGACCGTACCGACGAGTCTTCCCGTCTTCTCGTTGACCTTATATGTGATGATACCCTTACCTCCTCTTGTCTGGCTTCTGTAATCGTCGATCTTGGATCTCTTGCCGCAGCCCTTCTCTGAGATAACGAGTATCTCCTTATCGGGATCGACAGGCTCCATGCCTACGACTTCATCGCCCTCTTCGAGCTTCATGGCACGTACGCCGGAAGCGGTCCTGCCCATGTCGCGGGCATCATCGGAATTGAATCTTATAGCCTTACCGTTTGCAGAGACTACGATGACTTCCTGTCCTGCCCTGGTGAGCTGGACTGCAACCACGCTGTCTCCTTCACGTATCCTTGTAGCGATGAGACCGTTCCTGTTGATGTTGGCATACTTGGAGATGGCAGTCTTCTTGATGACGCCGTTCTTCGTAACCATCGTAAGGAAGAGCTCTTCGTTCTCGAAATCATCCACCGGGATGATGTTCCTGATGTTCTCGCCTTCCGCCATGTTCAGCAGGTTAACGAGAGCCGTTCCCCTTGCTGTCCTCGAGCTTGTCTCGGGGATCTTATAGCCCTTGATCTTGAATACGCGGCCCGTGTTTGTGAAGCAGAGCAGGAACTTGTGAGTCGTGGTCGTGAGGATCTTCTCGACATAGTCCTCTTCTCTCGTGGACTGTCCGGAGATTCCTCTTCCGCCCCTGTGCTGTGCCTTGTATGTATCGATCCTCTGGCGTTTGATGTAGCCGAAGTGTGTGAGTGTTACTACGATATCCTCTTCCTGGATCAATGACTCATCATCGATGTCGTCGAAGGAACCGTAAACGATCTCGGTAACTCTCGGAGTAGCATACTTGTTCTTGATGGCTGTGAGCTCGTCCTTGATGATGCCGTCTAAGATAGTCTTGTCGGAGAGCACCTTGTGGAAATACTCGATTTCCTTCGTGAGTGCTTCGATCTCTGCCTCGAGCTTTTCTCTCTCGAGACCTGTGAGACGGCCGAGTCTCATGTCGACGATCTGCTGTGCCTGCTTATCGGACAGACCGAATCTCTCGCACATCTTCTCCTTTGCCTCAGGCTCGGTCCTCGAAGATCTGATTATCGAGATGATCTCGTCGATATGGTCTATCGCGATGAGGAGGCCTTCGTCGATGTGGCGCTTAGCCTCATCCTTCTCAAGGTCATATCTGGTGCGGCGCGTTACGACGTCTTCCTGGTGGCCGATGTAGTAACGGAGCGCATCCCTAAGTCCTACCATCTTAGGCTCGAGCTTGCCCTGTTCGTCAGGTACGAGTGCGAGCATGTTGGCGCAGCACGCTTCCTGGAGCGAGCAGTTCTTGTAAAGCTGATTGAGAACAACGTCAGGGTTTGCATCCTTCTTGATCTCAATGACGATTCTTACCTGCTCGTTACGGTCTGATTCGTCGCGGAGTCCGGAGATGCCCTCGACCTTCTTCTCCTTGACGAGGTCTGCCATCCTCTCGATGAGCCTTGCCTTGTTGACCGCATAAGGAATATCGTGAACGATGATCCTTGTCTTGCCTGCGTGATCTTCGATCTCGGCGTGAGCTCTTACGACGATACGGCCCTTACCAGTGCTGTATGCATCTCTGATGCCGGATGTGCCGAGGATCATGCCGCCTGTCGGGAAGTCAGGTCCCTTGATGACTGTCATGAGTTCTTCAACGGTTACGTCAGGGTTGTCGACCATCATGATGCAGCCGTCTATTACCTCGCCAAGATTGTGGGGCGGGATGTTCGTAGCCATACCTACCGCGATTCCGACACCGCCGTTTACGAGGAAGTTCGGGAATCTGGAAGGAAGAGCCACAGGCTCCATCTCGTGCTCGTCGAAGTTCGGTCTGAAGTCAACCGTGTTCTTATTGATGTCGCGCATCATCTCGAGCGCGATCTTATCGAGTCTTGCCTCCGTATAACGGTAAGCTGCCGGCGGGTCACCGTCCAGGGAACCGAAGTTGCCGTGTCCGTCAACGAGGGGATGTCTCAGGGAGAAATCCTGCGCAAGTCTTACGAGTGCATCGTAAACGGATGCGTCGCCGTGCGGATGGAAACGTCCGAGAACGTCACCGATCGTGGTGGCGCACTTACGGTACGGCTTATCAGGGGTGAAGCCCTGAGTAAACATCGAATAAAGGATCCTTCTGTGAACCGGCTTCATGCCGTCTCTGATATCCGGCAGGGCACGGTCGGAGATAACGCTCATCGCATAGTCGATGAACGACTTTCTCATCTCACCGTCAAGGTCTACCGGTACGATCGTTGTCTGTTCCGACTTGAATGCCTCGTCCATTGAGGCTTCCTGAGCCTGTCTGGCGAGCTTCTTATCATCACTTTCAGCCATATCTAACCTCCGCGTTCCGCTCCAACGGCAGAACAATATATAACATAAACTTTAGTATTATATCATACTTATACGCGTACGCGCGTACGAATATTATAATATATAAGGCAATTTTGTCTTAAAGGGGTTCTTTTGCCGGTGTACCCGCTTTTCTGGGGTACTTGGGCGGTGTGGGACGGATCTTGCGTATGACCACCACGGTCCTTTCCATGTCCGTACCGGGCAATGTGAATGTGTCCGTCTTCTCTATCGTGCCTCCGAGGGTGGCTATCGCCTTGCCGGCATCCTGCACTTCCTCTTCCGCATGTCCCTTCATGGCGAGGAACACTCCCCCCACCTTAACAAACGGCAGGCAGTATTCTGCAAGCACAGGCAGTCTTGCTACCGCACGGGCAGTGACCACATCGTATTTCTCACGGTATTTCTTGTCTCTTCCGCCGTCTTCCGCTCTCGTGTGGACGAGCGATACTTTCTCCAGTCCGAGACGCTCGACGACTTCTCCGAGGAAATTAAGCCTCTTGGCAAGCGAGTCCATAAGGGTAACATCGAGTTCGGGCATCGATATCTTGAGCGGCAGTCCGGGGAATCCCGCACCCGTTCCGACATCAGCAAGTCTTATCGTCTTGCCGCCCGCCTTCTCTTCTTCCTCTCTGATGTACGAGCAAAGCGTCAGGGAGTCAATGAAATGCTTCATCGCTATTCCCTGGTCATCGTCTACTGCGGTAAGGTTCATGACCTTGTTCTTCTCTCTGAGCATTGAAGCGTAGATCTGGAATGAGCGTATCTCTTCAGCCGAGAGGGGAACGCTTATCTCGGGCGCGGTAGATTCTAATACAGGTGCCACCTCGTTTGTCTCGGGGGCATCCTGCGGCGTGACCTCGGTCTTGCCGTCAGCTTTTATCTCGACCTTCTTGGGAAGTGTCTTCTTGAGTCTTTCTATATCGGCCTTTGTAATGCGCCTTCCCTTTAACGGTTTCTCAATCATCTCCCGATCTCCTTCTTCTCTGTTCGAGCCATACTATCAGCACTTCGCAGTCAGCGGGCGATACACCCGATATCCTTGACGCTCTTCCGACGTTCTCCGGCTTCATGTCGTTCAGCTTCTGCGCAGCCTCGAGCCTTAAACCCTTGATCTCGGAATAATCCACATCATCCGGAAGCGCTATCTTCTCCAAACCCTTGAACTTCTCGATCTTCTCTTTCTCGAGGGCAAGGTACCCTTCGTACTTTATGTCCGTCTCGCACGAGAACGTGACATAAAGGGGCAGTTCTTTCCTGTCCTTGTCGAAAGGTGCCAGGTCGGCATAAGTAACGCCCGGACGTTTGATGAGCTCTGCCAGGGATACACCCGACTTGGGAGTGCTCTGCCCGCGGCTCTCGAGCATTGCCCCGAGTTCTTCCGTGGGGGCAACGAAAACACTTGCCAGACGTTCCGTCTCCTGTTTTATCGCTTCCTGTTTCGCGAGGAAGCGTGCATATCTCCCGTCGTCTATGAGGCCTATGTCATGCCCTATGGGCGTGAGCCTTGCATCGGCATTGTCCTGCCTGAGGAACAGCCTGTATTCGGCACGCGACGTCATCATACGGTACGGTTCGTTCGTACCCTTTGTGACGAGATCGTCTATGAGCACGCCAATATATCCCTGCGACCTGTCGATGATGACGGGATCTTTTCCGAGGACCTTAAGCGCTGCATTGATGCCGGCGATTATGCCCTGGCCCGCAGCTTCCTCGTAGCCCGATGAACCGTTGATCTGGCCTGCGGTAAACAGACCCGGGACTATCTTGGATTCCAAGGTCGCTTTGCAGGAGAGCGGATCTACGAGATCGTACTCTATCGCATAAGCGCTTCTTTGTATCACCGCATTCTCGAGACCGGGAAGCGAATGCACCATCTTCTCCTGTACCTCTTCGGGAAGGCTCGTCGAGAATCCCTGCAGATACATCTCGTTGGTATGCGAGCCCATTGGCTCCACGAAGATCTGGTGTCTGGACTTGTCCTTGAACCTCATGAACTTGTCTTCTATCGAAGGGCAGTATCTGGGGCCTATTCCCTTTATCACGCCGCTGTACAGGGGCGATCTGGACATGTTGGAGCTTATTATCTCCTTTGTCTCTTCGGTGGTCCACACAGAGTAACAGGGAATCTGCTCGGAAGAAGGTCTGGGGCAGATGCCGTTCATCTCGTTGTCGTATGAGAACGGAGGCACGTCATCTTCGCCGTCCTGCCTGGTCATCTGCGTAAAGTCCAAGCTTTTCGAATTAACTCTTACGGGTGTTCCTGTCTTGAATCTCAACATGGGTATGCCGAGCTCTGCAAGACTTGCAGACAGACCTTCCGATCTGGGAAGTCCGTCAGGACCGCTCTCGGTTATGACCTCTCCCCTTATCGTTCTTGATTCCATGTATGTGCCGGAACATATGACCACCGCTTTGGCGCTGTATACCGCGTTGCTTGCGGTCAGCACGCCTGAGGCATGTCCGTCTTTGTCTGTAAGAAGGCTTACCACATGTCCCTGTTTTATCGTGAGGTTATCTGTATTCTCGAGTTCATGCTTCATGCATACGGAATACATGCTGCGGTCCATCTGCGCTCTCGGAGAGAATACGGCAGGACCCTTTGTGCGGTTGAGCATCCTCATCTGCACTGCGCACTTATCTGCGATCTTTCCCATTATTCCGCCCAGGGCATCGACCTCTCTTACGAGCTGTCCTTTTGATGTGCCGCCGATGCTCGGATTGCAGGGAAGGTTTGCAAGGCTGTCCAATGCCAGTGTGAACAGGACCGTCTTAAGGCCGAGCTTTGAGCAAGCATATGCAGCTTCGCAGCCTGCGTGCCCCGCACCTACGACCGCGACATCGTAATCTCCTGCGTTGTAGCTCAGTTCTCTAGTGAGCGCTTCTTCTACGGTCATGTTATTTGCCTATGCAGAATCTGGAGAATATCGTGTCGGCAAGAGTAGCCGATACCGTCTTTCCCGTAACCTCACCTATCTCATCAAGGCATGATCTCAATACGACTGAGCATACTTCTATGCCTGCCGAATCAGCCATCGCCTCTATTGCAGTGTCCAAATTCTTGAGAGCCGCCTTGAGTCTGTCGTAATGTCTGCTGTTGGTAATGAGAAGACCTTCTTCCTGTCTTCCTCCGAGAGACTCATAGTATTCCCTGATGACGTCTTCAAGCTTGTCTATATTGAGTTCCTCTTCCGCAGATACGGAGATGAACCTGGTGATGCCAATGTTTTCCAGGGCGTCTTTGATCTCTTCTTCACGGGGATTCTCGCCTTCGTCGCTCTTGGAGAACACTCCGGTGATATACTCGCCGCCTATGTCTTCCGCGAGTTCGGACACGCCCACGACTGCATCTTCAACGGAGATGTCGGGAGCGATCATATAGAACACGAGGTCTGCTCCTCTTCCGGCATCCATTGCCCTTCCGATTCCGATGGACTCGATAAAGTCCTCTGTCTTTCTAAGGCCTGCAGTATCGATGAGCGTTACGGGGATACCGTCCACATCTACCGCAGTCTCTATGGTATCCCTGGTCGTGCCGGCAACCTCTGTTACGATCGCACGGTCAAAGCCGGTCAATGTATTAAGCAGCGTGCTCTTTCCGCTGTTCGGAAGACCTATCAGGGCTACCCTCATCCTCTCTGACAAGATCCTGCCCTTTGTATATCCTTCGCAGAGGTTGTAGAGGACCTCGCGCTGTTCTTTCATAGTCTTATTAACCTTGGCGATGTCTTCCAATTCGCTCTCGGTATCGTCTTCGTCGTGATCGAATTCCACGAGCATCTCGATCAGCGCCATCGCACCGTAGAGTTCGTCTTCGATGCTCTTGATGGTCTTGGCGAGCTTGCCTGTCATGAGGCTGTCTGCCGCCTTGAGCTGACGCTCTGATTCGGAATTGATGACATCCATGACGGCCTCGGCGGAAGCCAGGCTCATCTTTCCGTTTATAAACGCTCTTCTGGAAAATTCGCCCGGATATGCAAGCCTTATGCCGCAGATGCCCAGGCAGCGCATGATCTCCTGTTTGACGGCAGCTGAACCGTGGCAGGAGATCTCTATCATCTCTTCACCCGTATAAGAGTGCGGATTCGTAAAATGGGTAAATACTACTTCGTCTACCGTATCGCCTGTGGAAGGATCGACTACTGCGCCGTATGCGCATGAATAACCCGGGAGTTCGGACAGGAGCCTGCAATCAGAACTTGATCTGATTATGCGGGCACATTTGTCCGCAAGAACACCGCATCCGTCTCCGGATACTCTGATTACTGCGATTCCTGAGATACCGGCAGGGGTAGAGCAAGCGCAAATAGGTTCGTCGTCATAAGCGTACATCGGCAGATGACTCTAACCTTCCGGGATTACGCTTCGGTTGAGGGCTCGACGACAACGCTTCTTGAAGGCTCTTCACCTTCACTGTGAGTCGTAACTCCCTTGATGTCCTGGAGATAGGAGTGAACGATCCTTCTTTCAGAAGGGCTCATTGCTTCCATTACATATCTCTTGCCGGACTTCTTTACCTTGAATACAGCCTTGTCAGCGAGGCTCTTGATAACCTGCTCTCTGTGCTTTCTGTAACCGCCGACATCAAGATGAACGTGAACTCTCTGCTCGCTGTGCTTGTTAGCGATGAGGTTTGTCATGTATGAGATTGCTTCGAGGGTCTCGCCGTGACGGCCGATTGCCGCACCGCAGTCAGAACCTGAAACGGAGATGTAGATCGTATCTTCTTCTCTGTAAGAATCCATGTTGCCGTGGATGCCGATACCGGAAAGAACCTCTGCAACAAAATTGACAGCTGCATCTTCTGCTTCGGATACGGCATCGCCTTCGAAACTCTCGTCGTCGCCGTAGTATGTATCATCCTCTTCTTCTGAAGGTGCAGCGGCTGCCTCTGCCTCGTCTGCAACTTCTGCAGTAACCTTTACTTCAGCATCTTTCTTGCCTACTCCGAGGAAACCGCCTGCAGCGCCTTCACTGATAACTTCTATCTTTGCATCTTCCTTGCTGCATCCGAGTTCTGCGATAGCTGCTGCTACTGCTTCATCTACTGTTGCTGCTGTCTTTGTTACTGTCTTTTCCATATTGAGATCCTCCGTTAAAAGGTTGATTACTTGTTCTTCTTTTTCTTCTTGCCGTTCTTGGCTGTATCGCCTTCACCTGCATCTGCTGTCTGGACAGCGGCCTTTTTCTTGAATACCGCTTCCTTCTTTGCTTCGAGCTCAGCCTTCTTCTTCTCGTAAGGCTTGGTGAAGAGCACGAATACGATCATCTGCGAGATAATGCCCATAAGTCCGCCGACGAACCAGTAAAGACCCATTGCGGAAGGCAGTGTGAACGTGGTCCATACCATAAGAAGAGGCATCATCCAGTTCATCATCTTCATTGTCTGCTCGGTAGAAGAATCAACAGCTGTCTGATCCTTGCGTGCGGGGTTGAGCTTTGCGCGCTTCTTGGCTTCCTGCTCTTCCTTATAACCGGGCTTTAAGATCTTGGTAAGCTGCATCGATGCAAAGTTGAGAAGGAGCACCAATACAGGAAGGATCATGAACGGGAGCCACATCGCAGGATTGGTGAAGTTCTGCGATAAGACATTCCAGGGAGTAACCGTGAGATCAAGTCCGAGGAAGTTGAGGTCGATCATCTGTCCCATGGTAATGAAGCCCTTGTCGATACATTTCTGCATGAAGGCTGCGTTATTGTTAAGGACCTGGATGAGACCGATATGGCTAGTAGCGGTTACGGTGTTGGCAATAAGCTCACTCTCGAGAGCAAGATCGATCATGGACTGGATGGCTTCCGTTGATACCTCTGAAAGATAGATCAAAGGTCCTGATACGATACGGAAGATAGGCCAGATGAAAAGGATCTGGATTAAAGGGAGGAGGCATCCCGACAGACCGCCGGCACCGTTCTCCTTCTGCATCTCCAGAAGAGCTTCCTGATACTTTTCTTTGTCGTCGCCGTATTTTCTCTGGAGCTCAGCCTGCTTGCCTGAAAGGGCCTGCATCTTGAGCATCGACTTCTGGCTCTTGACGTTCAGAGGAATGAGAAGTCCCCTGATAATGATCGTCAGCATGATGATGGCCACACCATAGTTACCGAAGAATCCGTAAAGGATCCTGGTGAGCCAACCGAAAAGATTAGTCAGCGGAGCAAGCGGATCAAAAGACCACGCCGCGATCGCCAACTGTATAAAAACATTTTCCATTAAAACTAGTCTCCGAAAATCATCTTACGGGGTCATATCCGCCCTTCGAGAACGGATTGCACCTTAAGATTCGCCAGATGCCCATCAAAGTACCCTTAATGGGGCCATACTTGGTGATGGCATCGATCATATACTGAGAACATGTGGGCTGATACTTGCAATGGGGACCGATGGCAGGCGAGATGTACTTCTGATACCATCTGACCATACCTATCAGGAACTTGGAGATCATTACCTGTCACCTGTCAAATGAAGTCTGGTCAAACAGGAACCAAGATCAGAGAGTAAGACCGAATACTCAGGGATCTTTTTGCCGCCCCTGTAAGTAAATATAATGTCTATCCCTTGGGGAAGCCTGCTCTCGTAATTCCTGTACGCTTCGCGCAACAGGCGTCTTGCCCTGTTCCTTCCTACTGCCCCGAGTTCCCGCTTGTTTGCGCAGAACCCCGGTCTGATGACCGAGGGATCTACCGTGCGGCAACTCTGTCTCACACCCTTGAAGCGTCTCATTACGTGGACCGTAACATAACGCCCGGTAGCAAACTTGCCGCACCGGTACACCCTTGAGAATTCAAAATTGAATCTGAGTGCTTCGGGCTTCAAGCTGCTTGCCTCCGTATCAGACTGCGATCTGGTGTCTGCCCTTTGCTCTTCTTGCAGCGAGAACCTTGCGTCCGCTTGCAGTCTGCATTCTTGCACGGAAACCGTGAACTGTTGATCTGTGTCTCTTCTTAGGCTGATATGTCATCTTGCTCATATCAATTATTCCTCCATTATCTTTAACGCACACCCGCTCGTGCCGCGGCAGTGCATAGTTATACAAAATAAGCCTATAGATTATATTACGGGTAGTTGTCTTTTGTCAAGGAAAGGAACTTGTGCCCCGTCAGGCGTTGGTCTCAGCCTTTCCTGCCGTCTTTGCCTCTTCTTTGCTCTCTGCTTTGGGTGCAATGCGGTCCATCATATCAATGACCGAATCGATAAAGCCCCAGACAGCCATTACCAGCATGGCAACTCCGACTATCTGCAGGTTAACGTTAATGACCGAGGTGTGGTGGATGTCTCCGTAAGTAATCGGGATCGGTGCCAGGACGGCAATGAAGCCCAGAAGATAGATGATATCCGTCCACTTGTACTCTTTCTCGGATCCTGCGATGAACCATAGGAACGGTACCAGCATGAATACGCCGGTATAGTAGAACGAGAAAGAGGGGGCTCCTATCATGACGAGCGTAAGAAACAATATGGCCTTCCACCTTCTCTTTGTAAGGAACGCTGCTCCGACAAGAAGGATCGAGATGATATATGCTGCTATCTGGGCCCAGCCGATGTCTCCTGTGCCGCCGAACCACTCGATATCGATAACGTTGATCATGTTTGCAAAGTTGATCTTGCCTGCATACTCGGTATGGCCGAATCCGCCCGAATTGGCGGTCAGGGCCTTGATCATTATCATGAGGCTGTTAAAGCCGCCGAAGATAGCGAACGGGCCGAAGAAACAGATGACACCGTAGATAACGCACCTGATCGTCTCCTTCCAGCGCTTATCCTTTACGAGGACGAAGCCGAGGATGGCAGGATACAGCTTGATGCCGGCACTTACCGCGAGCGCTATGATCGCGACCTCGCGCTGCCACTTCTTCTCACTGTCGTAATAGCAGATAAACACGATAGCCGCAGCAAGGCTGTAGATAAGGACATTGCCGCGCTCAATTGTATAAAGGAACGGTGATGTCACCAGGAAAGAGATAATGACAAATCTCTTCAGGACATTATCGCCTCTTAAGTAGTCTGCAAGTGCCCAGACCATGACAGCGATCGGCACTGCGAGATAGAGCAGGAATGACAGCAGCGGGATCTGCTGCAGTTTCATCAAGTGGGGATCCAAGCCAACCAGCATATCGGGTTCGATTATCTTCGAGAAAAGATAGAATATGACCTCCGACAGCGGCGGATACATGCTCTCCGTATCGTACGGCCTTCTCATGGCAACGCCGGGGAGGCAGTTGAAGTAATCCATGAACGTATCCATGGTATCGCGGAAGAAGAGCTGGCCTAAAAGAGAGCCTCTGTCGAACATCGCCGTCAGTACGAATGCAGCGAACGACAGCAGTATGGCTGCCACCGCGATACGCCTTGCGCCGGTCTGTTTGTCTTCACCCAACAGAAGCTTTACGTTCATTCCTTTTCCTTTATCTCTTGTGTCTGACCCTTCATGCTAACGGCACAGATTACCATACCTGCAGTTATTATAACAGTCAAGACGAGCATCGAATAAAAATAGATCATGCAGCCTCCGAAGATGCCGCCACTCGTTATGAAAGGACCTGCAAGGCAGAACTCGAAAACGGTTCCCACGGCATAAGCCGCGATGACCCACCACTGTTTTCTCATGATAGTAAGCACGATGCGCGCGAAATTGCTGTACGCCAGAAGGCTTCCTCCTGTCATCAGTACGAGAAGTCCGCCCTTGTACATGGAAAGATCCTTGCCGAAGAACAAGGACAACATCGGTATGCCGAGTAAGAATGTTCCTGCCATTATCAGCACGGTAAGGATAACGAGATAGAGTGTCTGCTTCATTATCTCCTTGGCGAAAGCCTTCTTGTCGCCTTTTGAATAGTTGTCTGCCATTCCCTTTATTATGGGCATATATATAAATTGGCCGACGACTCCGATAAGGAATACCGGCATCGAGATATAACCGTAATCTGCCTGGGCTTCCGAACTCATCTGCGCATCAATGACGAACTTGGGTGCATTGATCATATAGAAGACCAGGAACGTGGCAAGAAATAATCTGAAGCAGTCGACAAAGAGCATCATTACTCCCTTGTCCTTTTCTTCCCTGTCTTTGCCCTTTGCGACAGATGCGGTAAGGAACAGAAGATATATTGCGGCTATGCAGGATATCGCGAGCGAGATGATGCTCGACATGAGCAGATCCTTGCAGACGATAAGTGTTACCACATAAGCTATGATCGTGACGGTAAGCCTGACCGTATAGCACTTGCCTGCGACATCGAGCCTTCCGTTAAGCTGCTGCTGACCCTGATAGACATCTTCTATGGAGTCGATCGCCTTGAGGAAGCATACCAGGATGATGATGAGAGTTTTCGAGGTCTCGTAGCCTATGGTTACCGCCGAGTAGAGAACGTATCCTATGGAGACCGCCATCATTACCGCGGTGGATATGATCCTGGAATTCAGATATGTCTTGAAAGAATAATTGTGTGTGACGTCGGTCGCCTGCATTTCGCGCATTCCGTACTTACCGACATTGAGGAAGAGGTTGCCGACCGCCCACGCGATGGTGAAGATGCCCGCATCGTAATCTCCAAGGACCCTGGAAATGACCATGAGGATAAAGACTGACTGGGCAGCGTTCAGAAGACCGCTGGCAGTATTGTAGATAAAACTGTCGCGTCCTATCGCAGATTCTTTACCTATAAGAAATCTTCTCAGCATTTTCTCCACTCAGCCCTATGTTCATTCGACAAACCGTCAGAAATCCCGCGGAACACTTCCGACAGCTTGGTCTTCCTGTCATCTTCAAAGAGCAATGCTCTTATGAAAGTCTTTATCACATAGCGTCCAAAAAGCCTGAACCTTCTGGACACGGGAGCATATCCGCATCTGATGAGCCAGATATGGTTCCTCACGGAATAATAATACCTTAACGCCGTATAATTGTGCGTTATGATTTTGATGCCGAGGATGTTGTGCTCGACTCTCTTTCCGAACTGATGCATCAGCAGGCAGTCACCGAGAACCGCGTGCTTTAAACCGTGATGCACGGCGCGCAGGCAGAATTCTTCATCCGCCGCATCGATGAAATACAGTTCGGAAAAATCTCCCGTCTTGGCAAACATAGAAACATCATAAAGAGCGCCCGATACTATGACGTATTCAAGATACATAATTCCGCCGGGAGCTTTGAAGCTTTCAGTGTTGCTGCCGTCATCTTCTACCGCATAAGGTCCCGTTATCGTGACGGTGCTGTCTTCATCCCGAAGGGCAAGCGCTCTTTTAATATATCCGGGGAAGTCCGGCCATTTGCTGTCCTGATCCATTGTCAGGAGATACTTGAAGCCTCCTTCGCGCGCTCTTTTGATTGCTTCGTTGATGGCTTTTGATACGCCGGAGTTTTCTTCGCTTTGGAAAAACTCTGTCTTGTCCGGATCAGACAGCATTCTGAGAAAAGCTTCTTTATCTTCAATCGTCGAATTGGCCCAAATAAGCAGATGGTCGATATGCTCAAGATAGCGGTTGATGTTGTCTGCCGCTTCTTTAATGTCAGGATTATATAGGGTAACTACTCCGTAGATACTGTTCATTGTATTTGCGGTATCACAGATCGAAATAGTGGAACTTGGAAACGATCTTGTATCCGATGAGTGCAGGCTTGATCAGATGGAGCTTTTCCAGGATGACAGTCATCCTTACGATCTTGGTCGCATAGTCTCTCATCGGGGAATCGACCGAGAGCTTAAGATAAGGATTTTTCTTATAGTCGGGGTCGACCTTCATCATGGTGTCACGGATCTTGTCATACTCCCTGAGGAAGTCGGCAAAAGGGCGTCCGTATGCACAGTAGAAAGAGAGAGTATAAAGTTTGATCAGCATGAGCTCGAGATCTTTTGCCTCGGGATCGTTGTTCTCCTTGAGCTTGTTGAGCACCGGGATGAGGAACGAACATGAGGAATCAAAGAGCCTGACGCCCTGCCAGGGTGAATTCTTTTTCTGCTTTCTGGACTGGGAGTCCGTATGAACGAACCAGTTGTAGATCGTCTTGTGTACGAACTCGACCTTCTTGCAGTACTGGTTATATAAGACATTTATATATACATCGTCCGGATATACTTCCTTGAACCTGATGCCGTGGTCGATAAAGATGCTCCTTCTGTACATGGTTCCGTGGTGGACGCCGCAGATCCATTTCGAGGGGTGCGGAGGAAGGTCCTGGTACTGAATGGTCTTGCCTTCGACGTTGACATCCCTGAACTGCGCGATAACCCTGTCGGCATCGGACTTCATTGCCGCGCCGGCGAGGACTTCAAGGCAGTCGTCGTCCATCCAGTCATCGGAATCGCAGAGAAGGATGTATCTTCCCTTAGCTGCATCGAGCAGTCTGTTCCTGGTCTCAAAAACACCCATGTTTTGCTCGTTGACGAGAAGTTTGATGTTCATCTCGGGATGTTCTGCCATATACTCGCGGATGACTTCGACAGTGTTGTCGCTGGAGCAGTCATCGCACATGATGACTTCATAGTCCTTGAATCTCTGTCTTCTTATGGCATCGAGAGATCTTCTCGCGTATTGTGCGTAGTTGTAGCAGGTGAACGTAACGCTGATGAAAGGCTCGCCCTCAACGGGAGTCCTGGAAAGAGCTGCCTCGAGGTTAAGGTCTTCATCGTACTGTTCTTCGTTCCTGGCCTTTCCGCTGTCATCGCTCTTGCTCTTAAATGCCCAGAGCTTGTTCAGAAGGAAGTTGACCGGAATGCTGATCACAAGATTGAGGAGCGGCGCGATGAACTTGCTTATGCCGAGGACATCCACCCACAGCCATGACAGGACTGCGGCAAGGATGATCCCTGTGAATGCATAGGATGCGTAGGTCTTGAGAAGAGCGGCAAACCAGTTTCTCTTCTGTCCGTCTTTCAGTGTGAATACCATCTTGTTGTTCCAGTAGAAAGACCAGAGCACGCTCAGGATGAAAGATACGGCGATGCCGATCATGACGTCGGGAGAGAAAGTGAATGTGCCTATGGTTACCTGCTGTGCCAGCGAAGTCGGAGCAAGGAGCAGGAGAGTAAGTGCATTGAGACAGTATGAGATGATCGTGTTTGTCACGCCCACCATGCAGAACTTGATGAACTGAAGAAGCGACTCCCACTGTTTCTCGGTAAGATCCTTGTGAAACAGTTTAAGGAAAGGTGTAAATACCGCCTTGATCAGTCTGTCGATAAGATTCATTATTCCCTGCCTTCTTATAAATAAACCGAATTATTATAACCGCGCACAGCAACTTCGGTCAAACACACTGTTTTGCATCCTTTTTATGTGTCTTTATAAAGTCAATCATTATGTCCAGCATCAGCACGACTGACATTATGATCGCAGTGTGGCAGATGACCATTGTGTTCCTGTCGTAATACGGCTGCAGTTCTTCGAATTTGCCCAGAGGGAGCGGTGCCAGCATCACGGTCATCATCAGGACATAGACATAATCTATAAGCTTAAGCTTTGCTTCCGTCCTGAAGAAAGACAGCCACGGTATTATCGCGAAAATGATCATGTACTTGCCGCAGTTCTCGACAAGACCTAACATCGAAAGCGACAGCACCGCCATCATCTTCCACTTGTGTTCTGGTTTCTTGTCAACAAGGAAGAAGCAGATGATCAGACACAGGGCAGCCACCATTCCCGCAAAGGTAAGCCAGCGGTGATATCCCGTCGAACCGAGCAGCAGGAAGCTTACGCCGTTCGAGAAAGATATGCCGTAACTTTCCGTACCCTTGAACTTCCCTATAGCCTTAAGCATCTTCTGAACGGCTTCGACCCCGCCGAAGAAATCAAACGGTCCGATGGTTAAAACGACGCCGTATATAACGGTGCGAACAGCTTCCTTGAACCTTTTGTCCCTTATGAGCATCAGACCGAATATCGCCGGGTACAGTTTTATCGCGGCCGAAAGCGCAAGGAAGATGTATCCGAGTTCCCTGAGCCACGGGCGGCTGTCGTCATAGCAGATGAGATACAAAAGAAGGAATACGAACGAATAGATTATTATGTTGCCTCTCTCGAGTGCGTAAAGAACAGGGGTGCTGAGAAACATCGCGAGCGTTATCATCATCTTCTCGAAATAACCGCGCTTGTTAAGGGGCTTCTGCATCGCGCCGACAAAAAGGATGATGAAGAAGGCAAAGAATATGAGCAGTGAGAACTGGATCTCCTGAAATCCCCTGATCCTGAATCCGCCTCTTTCCGTCCATGTCTTTACATATGAAGTGCCGGGCAGGAGCGAGCCGAACATCTTGAAGATCAGACAGCACAAAGGCGGATAGATGACCTCATGTTCGTAAGGTCCGTACATCGAATCATAGATGCTGTTATAGAAATCCATGAACGTATCGGTCTGGTTATCCGGTCTCCAGAAAAAGATGTTGCCGAACTGTTCTCCGGGATTAACAAGGCTTGCAACAGCAAAGGCTGCAAATGCGGCCAATACCAAAAATGCCGACAACAGCTGTAATCGCTTTGTCGGCATGATCTTATTCAGCTTGTCTTCAAGCCTCGTCATCTTCATCGAAGTTTATTCTCTCCTCTTCGATAACAAGCGGTCTGTTCATGATTCGCTGGTTCATGCTCATGATATACTCACCGATAAATCCGAGGAAGAGCATGATAACTCCGCCGAAGAAGAAGATACCGATGACGACAGGAGCCTGACCTGCTTCGAAGCCGTACCAGTTAACGAGCTTCATGATGAGATATACAATTCCGATGATGAAGCTGAAGAATGCGACGACCGCGCCTCCGAATACGCCGAGCCTTAAGCCCATCTTGGTATATGTGGTGATCGACTGCATTGCTGCATCGTAGAGTGTGTACCAGTTGTTGTGTGTCTTTCCCGCACGGCGCTTGGGCTGCTCGTACTCAACCTCGCATCTCTTGTAACCGAGTTCTGCGACAACGCCTCTGATGAACGGGATCGGATCGTGGAGATCACGGAGCACCTGTACGAAAGACTTATCGTAAAGTCCGAATCCTGTGAACTGCTCGATCATCTCTACATCCGACATCTTCTTCATCATCTTGTAGTAAACGGATCTCAGGAAGTAGATAAAAGGATTCTCCTTGGAAGCCGTCTTGATGGCACTTACGATCATGTAGCCCTCTTCCCACTTCTTGACGAATGTGGGTATCAGTTCCGGCGGATCCTGGAAATCGCAGCACATGGTAACGGTGCAGTCACCTGTTGTCTGAAGTATGCCGTAGTAAGGCGAATTGAACTGGCCGAAATTCCTGACATTGAAGATCGCCCTGATCTTCTTGTCGTTCTTGCACATCTCGCGAAGATAGACTCTCGTGGCATCAGTCGAGCAGTTGTCTATGAAGAGTATCTCGTAGTCGTAGTTGGGAAGATCTCTTTCCAAGACTTCCTTAACTGCAGCAGCTATCTCCCTGACATTCTCTTCTTCGTTGTAGCAGGGTATCATTACACTAATCTTCTTCATCTCGTGTACTCCTTCTTGTACCATTCTACGGTCTCTTTTATTCCTTCTTCGAAAGTATAGTCGGGAACAAAGCCGGTATCTTCCGTGAGCTCACTTATATCTGCGCACAGATACATTACCTGGCCCGGATAATAATCGACTTCTCCGAATCCTATGTCAACCGACGGATTCGTTGCATCTCTTATAGCGGTTATATATTCACTTAAAGGACGGACCTTGCCGGATCCCACAGGATACACCTTGCCGTCAACGCCTTTGGTAAGTGCG
>JAILMZ010000073.1 GCA_024692105.1 Saccharofermentans sp. | reverse complement strand
ACCTGGAAGAACGAACCTGCTTTTACTCGAAGTCTCCTGCCGCAGAAGATCTCATCGTAATAATCGATGCCCTTGATGACAGCACGCTTGCCGCTTCTCGTTCTCTTAGACATCTTATCGGGACTGATCCTCAGGAGCGCACCGTTAAGCTTAAATCCTGATTCTCCGCAGACACTTTCAAATCTTGATATCATGCCCGATGCATCAAGATAAGAAGAGCAGTCTCTTATCACTATCTCGTGAGACGCGGCAAGTGAGCTCACGAATTCTACCAATGCTTCTTTTGTCCTCTCGGATCCTCTCATGACCAGACCTGAGAACATCGTAGTCGGTGCTCTCTCAAAGCACTCTTCCGCTGCCAGTCTGAGCCTGGTAAATATCTCATATTCGATCAGTTCCGCGTCATAAGCACCAAGTTTATCTGACCCTGCAACGAGAAGACCGACCTTGTTATCCCTTACCGCATACTGCATGTGATTGCGGTATCTGCGGGGGCTGTCGCAAGGGACTATCGGCTTCATTACGCCGTCCAATTCTTCTTCGGATATCTTTCCCAATCTTGCAAGGCAGTCACGGACTTTGGAAGCCTTGTATTCAAGCTGCGCTTCATAACTTAAAGATGCCAGGGGCAGTCCGCCGGAAAGGCCCTTTACGGGTTCGAACGGCTTTACCCTGGAAGGAGATTCCTTAGAAACGGAGAGCGCCTCGCAAGTGGCAAATTTCGAGGACTCGGAGATTGTGCGGCAAAGGCATGTTTCCCCGGGAAAAACGCCCTCCACAAAGCAGGTCTTGCCTGAAGGAAGGCTGCCTATTCCCTGCCCGTCCGTGCCTAAAGCGCGTATCTCAACCTCAAAAGGCTCTTCCAAAGCACTTCTCCTTTGCCTCATATTAGTAATCTAATTATAGCGGAATTAGTGGTAAAATTAGTTGTATTTCATGATGGAGGCATAGGCATTGTCAAACAGCAGAGGACAGCGCTCGACCCAGCCCGTAAAGCCGGAGAACAGCGCGCTTGCGGACGAACTCCGCTCACAGCTCAAGGGTAAGCCCACCAAGTCGGGTTTTAACAGGAGCGCTATAAGGGAGTTATTGTCTTTCGTATGGGACATTGCACGTGTCCTCATAGTTGTCACGCTGTGCATCTGCTTCCTTTTCGGAGGTTTCGGCGCGGGCATGCTCCTGGGATATGCTTCCACGACAAAGCCCCTGTCTATCGGCGACCTTACCACGGCAGAAGAATCACAGACTTCATTCGTATATGACAAGGAAGGCAACGTCATCGCCAAGCTTACCGGCAGCGAGAACGTTGACCGTATCTATGTATCTTTCAGTGACGTTCGCGATACGTATCTCGATGAAGCGATCATCGCGATCGAGGACGAGCGTTTCTACGAGCACTCCGGTATCGACATCAAGCGTATCGGCGGTGCGTTCCTTTCCGCGCTCAGCAACGGCGGTTCTGCCACATACGGCGGTTCTACGATCACGCAGCAGACTGTAAAGCTCATTTCCGGTCAGGACGAGCACTCGACTTCTCGAAAAGTCCAGGAGTGGTTCTCGGCAATGGAACTCGAGCAGACACTCTCCAAGGATGAGATCTTAGAGCTCTATATGAACCTCGCGCCGACCGGCAATAACTATGTAGGAGTACAGGCTGCGGCTCAGAACTATTTCGGCAAGGATGCCTCCGAGCTCACACTCCCCGAGTGCGCCCTGATAGCAGGCATTCCGAAGAGCCCTTCTTACTACAACCCCTTGAGAGAGTCCGGCCGCAGGAATGCCCTCAGACGTATGAGGATCATCCTGGGCAAGATGTACGAGCTTGGCTACATCACCGAAGAAGAGTACAACGATGCTCTCAATACCGAGATCGTCTTCAAGGAGCAGGAGACGGGCAGCGGCTCACAGATCAAGTCTTACTTTACTGAGTACGCGATATCCGAGGTCATCAACGATCTCGCTGAATCGCGCGGAATATCCAAGAGCCTCGCGGCAACCCTCGTGTACAACCGCGGCTTCCAGATCTATACGACCCTGGAGCCTGCGACACAGGCGATACTGGACGAAGCTTTCAAGAACCAGGATCTGTTCCAAACGAACCCGGAGATGCTCGCGGATTACCCGGAGAAGCCTAACGGGTCGATGGTCGTCATCAACACCCAGACCGGGGCGATAGCGGCGATGCAAGGCGGGTACGGCGAGAAGAACATGAACCTGTCGCTGAACCGAGCGACCTCGTCTTACCGAAGTCCGGGCTCATCGATCAAACCTCTGATAGACTACGGACCGGCATTGGAACTCGGAATAATTGCTCCGGGCACGATCTATAACGACGAAGTGTGCTATCTCGATCCCACAAATCCCGATAAGCCCTGGCCGGTCAACTATGAGCACGACTACCTCGGCCCCATCACGATACGTCAGGCCCTCGTCAAATCGCGCAACACGATAGCTGCACAGCTCTGGACCAACATCGGCGGAGACACCGCTCTGTGGTACCTCAAGCAGGTCGGAATCGACAGGACGGATGAGGGTGCATATCCTTCACAGTCCGTCGGCGGATTTACCAAGGGTATGACAACGCTCGAGATGGCGGCAGCTTATAACACCTTCGCATCCGGCGGTACGTACACCGAGCCCTATGCATATACGGAGGTTTATGACAGCGACGGCAATCTTATCCTGAGCGTCAACCCGCTTACCTACAGAGTCTACTCTGAAGAGACGAGCTTCCTCATCGGCGACATGCTCAAGGGCGTTGTCACTTCCGGTATCCCGTCACAGTACGGCGGACAGATCACCGGCATCGACGGCGGTCTCATCGACACTGCAGGCAAGACAGGTACAACATCCGACAACATCGATAAGTGGTTCTGCGGATTCACACCCTACTATGCCGCTGCGGTATGGTACGGCTATGACAACAGGCTCAGGCAGACAGAAATCCCCAAGGGCGACCGTAACAACGCCGTAAGGATCTGGATGTACTGCATGCAGAAGATCCACGAGAACCTTCCCGCGGCAAGTTTCTACAAGCCCGATACCGTCATATCGGTACAGGTATGCTCTTCCGGTTACTATGCTACAGACGAGTGTAAAGCGGCCGGTACCGCCTATACGGATTATTTCGTGGTCGGTTCGTACCTCTGCCCTACAGAGAACAATCCGTGCCCCGTTCATGTGCCGGCAGCGCCCGAACCGGAACCGATATATCCTGACGAGCAGACAGATTGGGGCGGATTCTAACTTGCAATTTGGCACTCGGGAGTATATCCTTACTTTGCCTTAATTTAAAAGAATAATAACGGAATGGTGATAAAGTGAGTAACGGCGGTTCAAGAGTAGCGGTAAACTTTGCTAAGCGTATTGTTATCAAAGTTGGTACATCAACACTTACCTACGACAACGGAAAGATGAATCTCGGCAGCATCGACAAGCTGTGCAGGGCCATCTCCGATCTTATGAACCGCGGCAAGGAAGTTCTCCTTGTAAGCTCGGGCGCGATAGGCGTCGGCATCGGATACCTGGGTCTTACCAAGCGCCCCGAATCCACCCGTGAGAAGCAGGCCCTCGCATCCGTCGGCCAGTGCGAGCTCATGAACGCATACACAAGGAGCTTTGCAGAGTACTCTTACAAATGCGGACAGATCCTCCTCACCAAGGACGGCATCACGGACAAGCTCACACGCGCCAATGTTACCAATACGATCGAGACACTTCTCGAGATGGGCATCATCCCCGTCATCAACGAGAACGACTCCGTATCCACGACAGAGATCATGCACAACGGAACTTTCGGCGACAACGATACTCTTTCTGCAGACGTTGCATGCCTTACAAATGCCGACCTGCTGATAATACTGTCTGACGTTGACGGACTTTACGATTCGAATCCCAAGGACAATCCGGACGCCGTCAGGATCTCTTACATCGAAGAGGTCACGGACGATATGCTCGACTTTACTTCCGGCAAGGGCTCCTGGCTCGGCACAGGCGGAATGATCACCAAGATCACCGCTATGGACAAAGTAACAAAGCACGGCATCAACGGCGTCATTGCCAACGGCTCAGAGACACAGGTCCTGGAGAAGATCTTAGACCAGGACGACGTAGGAACATTCTTCGCTGCACGCTGATCCCGGCAAAGGCCCCTTATGAACAAGAAGTTTCTCACCGTAACCGCAATAGTATTCTCCGCACTCCTGGCTTCAGGATGCGGCGGTTCTTCTACTGAAGGAACTGTCGTAACTCTTGCCAACGGCGAGCAGGCAGGCGTCATAATGACCGTACCCCAGACAGATGAGACAAGCCAGACAGCCGGCGAATCCGTGCCCGAGACTTCCGCTGTCGAGACGGCAACGAGCGCCGAAGACGGTCTTGTGGTCGTTCAGACCAAGACGGCATCCAACGATTACTCGTTCACTTTCCTCGGCACCGTCATCACTCCCGGCGAACCGTGCGAGCCCGTTGTCAGCGCACTCGGAACTACTTACGATTACTATGAGAACACATCTGACGTTGACCAGAGCATCACTTCCAAGATATATGCTTACAGCGATTTTGCCATCAAGGCAACGCCTGACTCGACAGGAGACTATATCTCCGCTGTGTATCTGAATACCGGCAACTGCGTAACCAACGAAGGAGTCTCCTTCGGAACGCCGTCCGATACCGTCATAGCGATCTACGGTGAGAACTACACGGCCGAAGGCGACGCGATCGTATACCGTTCAGGCAACATAAAACTGTCCTTCTACTTCACGAACGGAAACGTCTCCGACATCATCTACGAATACGAACCCGATCTGTAACTACGTATACCAGGTATTGCAGTCGTAAGGATCGAACTTCGTTATGTCTATGCCGAAATCTCCCAGGAACATATCGTAAACATTGTCATAGTCTACAAGCCAATCGGCATCGTCATATATCGAGTAGACAAACTTGTCGAATTCACCGACATCAGCCCATGGATACCCGAAATCTGTCTCTCCTTTGGCAAGAGCGAGGCTTCCCTGCGTCTCGTAAGTCACGTATTTTCCGTCTCCTAAGTACGTGAGATCGATTCGATGCCCTATGCCCTGATCCACATCCCAGGTGACAGCATAGTAATTTCCATAATCGTTACTTACGAGATATCCGTCTTCGATAACGGCACAGGACAAGGTGATCCCGACATGACCTCTCATCATCATCATCTGCCTTATCAAAGCCGCGCTCCAGCAGTCGTAATCACGGTAAGAATGATTTCTTATCCAATAGCATCCTGCGCTTATCAGATCAGTATCAGACATATTAGCTTTGTACTGGATGATGTCCGCATACATTTTCTTTGCATCGGGGAAAGTAACCAGTGTTTCACCTTTGACTAAATCTTCATCGAATGCCTCAGCACTCAAAGTCGTGATCTTGTTTCCTTTATAGTAGACATCAAAATCCTGCCTGCCGTATGTGGAACACAGAGCCTCTATAATGAAGCATCCGGTGTATCCGTTCTCTTTCATGTATTCGAATCTTTCCTGATCATAAGTACCAAGATAGAACCACCCCGTAGGCTCTTCGTAGTATTGTGTCTCTATGGAAGCTATGGGCGAGCTAATGTCAGGGATGTACTGGATGTAATATGAACTGTTTCCTATGTCCCTATATCCTTCATCACCATTGTATTTGACATAAAGACCGTTGTAGTCAATATCTCCGGATACATAGATCCCGAAAGAGGTTCCCTGATAACCGTTGATGATCGTATTATTCGGACCTGCGGAGGCATATGAAGCTGTTACTTTATCAGCATAGACTTTCTCATCCGTGAACCCGCTTGGAAATGTAGTCTTAACCGTCGTCTGGGCAAGTGCAAAATCAATACCGTCGCTGCTTGCTATGACATCATAAGAATGCGTGACCGTTCTGGTATTACCATTAGGAAGTATGGTCGTATCAGTCGTCGGCTGATCTCCGGCAGGGTTTGTCGGAGTACCGTCTACAACTGAAGGCTGGGGCATAACGCTCGTAACGCCTGCCACATCACCCGGAGCTGCGCCGTTCTTGGCAACGAGTACGATCTGTATCGCTTCAAGGCGCTTGCTCATGCCTGAAGTTCCACTCATCTCTCCATTCTTTGCCCATCCGAGCCAGCCGTAATCCTGAGCATGAACTCTGTAGTAGACATCGTAGTAGTTTGAGATATCACCCGTCAGCTTGATCTCGATACCCTCGAGTCTGTAACTCATTCCCTGGGTGCCGCTCATCTCACCGTCTTTGGACCAGGTTGATTCCCAGCCGATGTTCTGTACATGGGTACGGTACTCTATGCTTCCGCTGTACTGATTACCCGTAAGATGGATCTCTATTCCTTCCAGGCGCTTGGACTGCCCTGTCGTGCCTGACTCAGCGCCGTTCTTTGCCCATGTGGACTCCCAGCCGTAGTCCTGTCTGTGTACACGATAGTTGACCGTGGTAGATGTTCCCTGTCCTCTCGGAACTATCCTTACCTGCACTTCTTCAAGTCTCTTAGACTCACCCGTTGTACCTGCAAGAGCGCCGTCGGATACGAACCCCTGTGCGTCGCCATAATCCTGGATATGCACCGCATACTCGACTGTATAGTAAGCTGCGAGATCTCCTGTGAGTTCCATCTCGATTCCTTCGAGACGCTTCGCCTGGCCTGAAGTTCCGGCCATCTCACCGGCACTGCGGTAATCCTGCCAGCCGATGTCCTGGACATGCACTCTGTACTGCAAAGTTCCGCTGTAACCCGTATCATTTGTCAGGTTGATCGTGATAGCCTCGACCCTCTTTGCCTGACCGCGTGTGCCAAGCGTAAGGATACCTGTCGAAGCATCCCAGACACCGTTAGTGTCTCCGTAGTCCTGTACATGGCATGTGCCTGAAAGAGTTATGCCTGCTGTTGCTGCGTTTGCCGGAATGCTGAACATCCCCAGCACCAAAGCCAAAGTGAACAACAGCGACATTGTTTTAATAAAACCTGTCTTAATTATGCGTGTCATTTTTGCCACCTCCTATAGTGTTGTTACTAATAGGACAATCGCACTCACGGAAAAGTTCATTCCCTGGCAAGTTTTTTAAACTATTTGCAGAAAATCCTTGCTGTTAATGCTCTCAAGTTCATAAGAACGCTCAAGCATGTTGGAATAGTATTCGATCATGACCTCCAAGTCGCGGATAGTATCCTCAGTATTCTCATCGCTGCTCTCCATAGCCTCTTCCATCTTTGAGAGCGTTATCTGCAGCGCATTCACGAAAAAGCAACTTATGGGAAAGCAATCCGGATGGTCGAAGATCTCGTTGATCGCTTCATCACTGATACGAATCATGTTATTGCCTCCTGAATGTTCAAAGCACAATACTCAATAGCTTCCTATATTCCCATAAGAGCACCATCCGCCCTCTATTTGCGAGAAGCATTCGTGAGTTACAGTATCAATAGCAAAGGCATTGTAGTCAGACCATTCGAATATAAAAGTAAACCTGCAGACAAAACACAGATCCCCGCTCTCAGATATATACGGCACGGATTCGCTCAACACTTCCGGGCGCGTATTGTAATTTCTTAAAGTTGTAGTATTGTCCTCATATGATACTTGGGAATCAAACCACTTCCAATCGGGTTCGTCACCCGGATGTGCATCCTGGTATTCATCCATAAACAGGTTCAATTCAGTAACTACAAGGCTCTCGTATTCTTCATTTGTCATTCCGATCAATGCGAGGAACTCTTCCTTGCCAAGAATTTCACCTGTCTCAGTCGAAATGTTGTATGCTGCCTTTTCATAACCGTCACCATCACCATGATATTCAAGGGTGATCATTATGCTTACATAATCATCACAAACATAATAAGAATAGACCCCTGATTGACAGTAATTGTTATCATCGATGAATCCTCGCATTGCTGCGTTCACTTCTGTCATATCCAGGCCTGATATGCTGACAGCCGGTACATTTAACTCTATGGGATTTCCTTCCCAATCTGTTCCGGTAATAGTATCAGCCTGATACACCTCGACTACTCTTTCCAATCCGCTTACGGTAAACTCTTGACTCGAATTGACAAGAGTATACCCTTCCTCATCACAGCTTACAGTGATCGTAACTGTATCTCCATTATTCAAAGCACCGGAAGGTTCAGCGACCACGTTCATTTCCACCGGAATGTCATCAGATACATTTACTATTACTTCGCCATCGGGTGCGATACCTTCAAATGTAACTTCGATGTACTCAAAAGGATCTATCTCGATCGGTGCAGCCGTTGTCTCTTCGGTTGTAGTCTCTTCAGTTGTAGTCTCTTCAGTTGTTGTCTCTGTCTCAATGATCTCGGACTCCTCAGTGGTCTCAACCGGTTCTTCGTGTTTGTCTGCAAACAGATTTACCCCGACCACAACTGCAGTGCCTATCACCGCTACTGCGCCGACACCAACTATTACCTTTCCCAGGACAGTAGACATAAAACCGGCTTTCGCTGCAGCTGCAGTCGCCGCTCCTGCCGTACCGGCCGTTGCCGCAGTTCCAGCTCCGATACCGGGAAAAGAAAATGGAGGCATGGGCGGGACTTTGAGTTTCGTTTCCTGTGCCAGGAAGAACCTTGTAAGGAACGGGGTTGCACTGAGCACGAGCTTGTTCTCGTCTACGTACTTCTCTAGTGAATCCTTGAACTTTGCCTTAGCAGACTTAAGCCTTGTCTTTACTGTGCCTTCCGGACAATCCATCTGCTCTGCAATTTCCGCCATGCTCATCTCTTCATAATAGAAGAGTCTTAATGCCTGATACTGCACATCGCTCAATGAATCCTTAAGGATCTTGTTGATGATCTCGCTCTTTTCCTCTTCTTCGATAAATGTATTAGGCAGTTGATCAAAAGATTCCCAGTCATCCTCATCACTCTCGCTGAAAGACTCGTCGAATGATAATGTTGCGCGTTCTTTCTTCTTAAGTTCGTTCAAGCATGTGTTTGTGGAGATTACCTTCAGCCACTGGCCAAATGTAGCAGGTTCTGCAAGAGAGTCGAGCTTTTCATATGAACGGATAAAGACTTCCTGCGTAATGTCCTCTGCGTCATGTTCGTTTTTCATAAGACCTGCACAAGTCCTGAAAACCTGATCATAAGTCAGTTCATAGAACTCGTTAAACGCGTCCTTGTCTCCGCCCTTGAATCTTTCTATTGCATTAATGATCTTATTGATATCTTCTTGACTATACTTGCTCATAAACACACCTCCAAATTAAGTCTATATCCTATTGATAAAAATATAATTACAAATAATCGTTTATTTGGTAAATTATCTGAACAAAAAGTCTGTTACGACTGTTGCCGCTGTAATTGAATTTGCTACTGCAGACACAGAGTTTGCCGTTGCAGATGCCGCACTTGATCTCCTGATGGCTGCGGTGTCATTTGCCATTTGCTGTTGTGCGATCATTGAAGCATTTGCAGCGTTCTCAAGTGTCAATCTGTGAACATATAAGTCGAACATATCCATAGCTTCCTTGAAGTCATCAGCCCTGCCTTCAGACATGACTTCAATAAAGTAATTGATAGCAAAAGGATGAAAATACTTTTCCGGAACCTTGCTTATGCTGCTCCTGTTTGCTCTGATGAACACATCTGCCTCTTTGGTCCTGTTATTGATCTCTTCATATAATTGAGCGATCTGCTCCTTGCGCTTGTTATTCTTCTTTACACGATTGATGATATCCAGCACTATACCGATAACAAGACCGGCTAATGGCAGGGCCACCATAGGCATACCGATCGACAAAGGTGCGTTGTACATGAAAGGGATCTGATCGATCAGCTCATCGCTTTCGACTGCCAATGTAATCGTCGCAGCCGTTCCCAGGATTATTCCGATAACTGACAGGATAAAAGCAAAGTAGGAATGGTATTTTGTCTTTTCCAGCCTGTCTATCTCTTCTTTGCAATGCTCTATCCCGAAATGCTGGTTGAATATCTTCTGTGCGATAGGTGCCAGTTTCTTAAGATCTGCTAAAGTTGTTGTGATTTCCATAATCGTCATGACCTCCGTCTTTTTCGGCATCCGCAGCGCCTTTTGGCATCTCTGTGTTGCTCTTTATGCTCATAAGACAACCGTAAAGAGCAAAAAGTTCATTATTCTCAGAAAAATATCTGAATTTCTTTATTGGTTATCTATGTTTAAGGATCTGCTCAAGTATCACTTTCTTCAGTTATGTCTTCAGTGATCTCCGGCGCCGCAACTGTCTCCGACTCGATGTTGTAATCCTGCCCCATCGGACGGATATCGTTGTCGTATAGGGACTGCGCAGTGTCGAATCCGCCTACAACGTGAAAATTAACCCAGTGGTTCGACGGATTGTACCATTTAGACGGAGTTTGCACGCCGACGATGTCATAGATCTCGTTGGACCCGTCTTCGTTGAGCGTGACGTTGTAGTACCTGACATACCAATAGTAATCAAAAGTCTCCTCGTAAGTCTCGCCAAGATCGTTCGTGGTGTTGACGTGCAGGATAATGTATACGTAGTTGTATACTTCTGTGCTTCCATCAATGGTCTTAGGGGTGAGCAGGCAGATCTCCTCGCACTCAACGAAATTGATCTGCTCTCCGTTGATAAGTGAATATGTGAACGTATCGGTCGCGTTTGCGATGAGTTCGTCACGCATATCATCTGTAAGCTCGCTCAGATCCGAGACATGACATTCGGCTGCGGCCAACGCTGCTTCTTCTGCTGCTTCTGATTCTGCGGCAGCATCTGCTTTGAGTTTCTCTGTGCGTGCACTCATGCTCATAGCGGTAGTAATGATTAAGATAACCGGAATTAATATAACTACCAATACTGCTGCCAGGCATCCGGTTGCAGAACTTGAGCTGCTTGAACTCGTCCTGATCCCTGCGTCCTCCATCGCTCTCTTCTGTTCATCCATCTGAAGCTGCATCTGTGTAATGCGAAAATCGTTGTAGCTGTCCATAACTGCCTCCTTTAAGTTGCTTATACCCATAGGACAACCCCGGAAGCGGAAAAGTTCATTTTTCTCTGAATTTTTTTCCGGATCTTTGTTCGGACCAAAACAAAAACGCTGTCCGGTATCAGGCAGCGTTCGTTTGATTCAAGCTTAACAGTGTTACACCGCTTGTGCGGCAAGGCTTTAAGCGCTTGCCTTTACGGTGTTCCAGATCTGTGTGTACTTCTCTTCGATGTCCTCTGAAGTGTAGTAGACTTCCAGAGTGCTGAAGACTTCTTCAGTCGGATAGTAATAGATGTTGCCGGAGATCTCGGGATCGAGCATCTCTTTTGCCGCAACGTTCGGTGTGGAGTAACCGACATACTCGCAGTTCTCAAGTGCGATCTCGGGGTCATACATGAAGTTGATGAATGCCATTGCTCCGTCGTAGTTCTGGCAGTTTGTGGGAACGCACATCATGTCGACTGACCAGTTGGATCCTTCGGGAAGTACGAACTTGAGATCGATGTCATTTTCCTTGCCGAGTTCTGCGATACGGTCAAGGATGATGATGTGGTCACCGGACCAGCATACGGATGCGGTAAGCTCACCTGCAGCGACCTTGTCCTTGAGGTTGTCTACGCCGTATGCAGGTCTCATGAGTTCCTTCTGTGAGATGAGGAGGTTCATTGCTTCTTCGAGCTCTGCCTCATCCATGCTGTTGATGGAATAGCCGAGGTAATTAAGTGCTACGCCGACGGACTCTCTCATGGAATCGAGCATGCCTACCTTGTCGGCATTAGCCTCGTCGAGGAGCGCGCCCCAGATGATCTCGGGGTCAGTTGTTCCTTCGGGAATGGATACCTTGTTTGCGTCATATACGAGACCTACGGTGCAGTACATATAAGGAACCGCATAATCAAGGACTTCGTCAGAGAGAGCCTTGTCCTCTGCATACTGCAGTGTCTTGAACATAGGGTCCATGTTCTTCTCTACCAGAGGGAGCTTGCTCCAGTCGATGGGCTGGATCCAGTCCTCTTCGATGAGACGGCAAACCATGTACTCGGAAGGGATGATGACGTCATATCCGTTCTCGAGGTTGGGATACATTGTCTCGTTTGTCTCGAAAGTACGGTATACAACTTCATACTGGGGATATGCGGCCTCGAACTTCGAGATCGTATCCTCAGCGATGTATTCACCCCAGTTGTAGATGATGAGCTTCTGCTTGTTCGAGCATCCTGCGCACATGAGTACGGATGATGCCAGAAGACCTGTTACGGCAACGGCAGAAACAGCCTTTCTAAGTAATCTGTTCATTTCTTTACTCCTCTTTTCTTCGTTTTCTTAATTGATGACAGGTTGGAAAGTACCATGAGCACGAGCACGGCTGCGAACAGGAGCGTCGTAAGCGCGTTCATCTTCGGATTGACGCCGAGCTTTGCCATGGAATATATCATCATCGGCAGTGTCTGGATGGAACTGTCGACGTTGAAATTACTTATGAGGTAGTCGTCCACCGAGAGCGTGAACGTCAGGAGCAGAGACGAGAATATGCCGGGCATGATCTCAGGAATGATGACGAGTCTCAGTGTCTGGAATCTCGTAGCTCCGAGATCCATCGCTGCCTCCGACAGGCTCTTGTCGAGCTGCTTGATCTTCGGGCTGATGGACAGTATCGCGAAAGGCACGCACAGTGCGATGTGCGCCATGATGAGCGTGAACTCGCTCTTCTGTACACCAAGGAACGAGAACAACAGCATGAAAGAGATACCGGTAACGAGATCCGGCATGACGTTGGGAACATAAGTAAGACCCATGACGATGTTCTGGAGTTTCTTTGTAAGGTATGCGATACCAAGTGCGGACAGCACTGCGAAAGCAGTCGAGCAGACGGATGCGATTGCCGCCACCTTGAGTGTCTCAAGAAGCGAATCCATGATGCCCATACCTTCGGAACCCGTAAACAGGTTCTTGTAGTTCTCGATCGAGAAACCGCCCCAGATGAATGACTTGGGAAGCGCATTGAAAGAATAGACGATCAGGATCGCGATGGGCAGGTAGATGAATACCAGTGCCAGTACGAGATAGAGGTTTGGGATTAGTCTCTTAAGCATTCTCATAAGACCATACCTCCGCCTGCTTCTTCCTTGTCAGAGCCTCTCAGGATGCCCATTGTTATGAGCACGAAGATGAGCAGCAGCAATGACAGAACGTTGCCCGCCTGGTTGTACGCTGAGCTCTCGTTGAGTATGAAGTTCTGTACCGTATTACCTATCGTCGTCTTGGATCCCTCGTTAAGGATATCGGGGATCATGTAGAACGTCAGTGAAGGCATGAATACCATCTGTATGCCGGAGATAACGCCGGGCAGTGACAGCGGGAGTATGACCTTGCCGAATGTCGTCGCACGGTTTGCACCGAGATCCAGCGCAGCCTCGAAAAGGCTTCCGTCTATCTTGATGAGAACGGAATAGATGGGCAGGATCATGAACGGCAGGAAGTCGTTGGTCATGACCAGCTTTGTGATTACATCTGCGAGGATCTCATTCTTGAGGAAGAGGATGGGATCAGATAGGATGCCGCTCTGTGTGAGGATAGTGTTAAGAACGCCGGTCTCACTGAAGAACGCACGCCATGCATAAGTCCTGAGCATCGTGTTCATCCACATCGGAAGCACGAAGAGCATCAGCAGCTTTGAGCTGCTCTTCCTTGCCGCTTTCGCGCGGGAAGAAAGGATGTATGCGATGGGGTAGCCGATGATAAGGCAGCCTATTGTGGTCCATACCGCGTAGTCGAGGCTTCTTACGAAGATCGAGAAATACTCCTGCAGTGTGACCTTCATCCCGTAGAACGTCGTCGTGACTGTCTTGTTTTCGAACAGTATGTCGAAGCCTGCCATAGTGAACTCGTATCCGCCTCCCGGAGCCGCCTTGAAGAATGCGCGGAAGACGATGAGTATCAGCGGCAGGATCGTAAAGAGAACGATCCAAACGATGTAAGGATATGAGAACAGCTTGTAGTTCATCTTGAGGTCGAGCGCGCCGTACAGACATGCAAATGCACCGATGAACATGACTATCGCAAGGATGTTGCCCGAGATGTTCTGTGCGACATAGAGCCTCTGGGGAGTCATGTCGTTCTGCTCGAGCATTTCGGTCGTGATGATGCCGGACAGAGTAAGCGTGTGTACGACGACTCTTCCGATAAAGAGCAGCATGACCGCGAGGCATCCCACTCTCCTCTTGATCTTGTGATCGGAATAGAATGTGTAGCTCAGGCTCAGTGTGAGAGCAGCGACGGAGATGACGATCGTGATGATGAACATCATAACCGTGAAGCTCTGGAAGTTAAGATTGACCGAACCGTTCCTTATCTTGGTATAGAACCTCGGATCGATGAGGAATGTCAGCAGCGAGTATGTGCGCTTGGGTACGTACTGCACATAGAGCTTGAACATCGGAATGAAGATGGATGCGAACGAATACAGTGCCGCGATGATCATTATCACGGCATGCGGGGGCATCATCTTAAATCTTGCCTTGAGTTCAGACATCTGCTCCTCCGTCTGTCTCAGGTGTCTCGGAAGATGCTTCTGCCTCTTCTTCGTCCTGACCTGCGATCTTCTTTATTCCGTAAGAACCCGGCTCGGGGCTCATCTCTGACTTTCTCATTATCTGGATGTCATCTGGATCGACGTAGAGTCCTACGCGCTGGCCGACCTTGACGGGGTCAACATTGTGGACCATCCATACGATGCCGTTATCGGACTTAACGAGGATCTCATAGTGCACGCCCTTGAACACGATCGACTCGACCGTTCCGTTAATGCGTCCATCAGCTTCTTCGCTTACATAGAAATCCTCAGGTCTTATTACCATGTCGACTTCGTTGTCCTCACCCTTGGTGAACTCCGGGAAGAGCGGGTCAACGCAGTTGAAAGTGATGCCGTCGGAGAACGTTACCTCGAAATCCTGCTTCATCGTTCCGGGCACGATGTTGGACTCACCGATAAAGTCAGCGACATAGGCATTCTTGGGTTCGTTATATACATCGATGGGTGTGCCGATCTGCTGGATGATACCGTCCTTCATGACGATGATCGTATCCGACATCGTAAGCGCCTCTTCCTGATCGTGCGTAACGTATACGAATGTGATTCCGAGGTCTCTTTGCATCTGCTTGAGCTCGATCTGCATCTCCTTGCGCATCTTAAGGTCGAGCGCGCCGAGAGGCTCGTCCAAGAGCAGGATGCGGGGACGGTTGACGATAGCTCTCGCGATAGCGACTCTCTGCATCTGTCCGCCTGAGAGCTGGTCGATGTACCTCTCGCCGTAATCTGCAAGACCAACCTTAGCCAGAGCCGTATTGACTCTCTGCTCTATCTCCTTCTTGGGGACCTTCTTGATCTTAAGGCCGAAAGCGACGTTGTCGAAAACGTCCAGGTGCGGGAAGAGAGCATACCTCTGGAAGACGGTATTGATGTTCCTCTTATGAGCAGGAACCTTCAGGAGATCCTCGCCCTCGAAATTCACGATGCCGGAATCGGCGGTCTCAAAACCTGCGATGATCCTGAGCGTCGTCGACTTACCGCATCCGGAAGGTCCGAGCAGCGTAATGAACTCGTTGTTCCTGATGTAGAAAGTAATGTTCTTGAGGACCTGTGTGCCGTCGAAACTCTTGCACAGATCTTTGATCTCAATAATATGTTCTCTGCCTGTATCATCGGGCAGGATCTGGTTGTATGCCATCTCTTATCTCCCAAATAGTTAATAGTCAAATCAGAAACTCGGCGGTGATGATATCCATATCACCTTTGCCTCGCGCTTGCCGCGGTTCTCCAGATGGTGCGGCTTGCCTGCCGTAAAATAGAAACTCTCGCCTTTGTGGGCAATATGCTCTTCTCCGCCGATCACAACCGTAACGATGCCTTCCGTAACATAACCAAACTCCTCGCCTTCGTGCGGGTTGTCCGGATATGTGGATCCGCCCGGCGCGATCGTGAGCATGATAGGCTCCATCTCATTCTTCTGCGCGTTCGGTATGAGCCAGCAGATCTCGTTCTTCAGCTCGTCGTCAGACTTTACGGAATAATCCTCCACTCCGAAAACGACTCTCTCGCTGGGTGCCTCCTGGAAGAACTGCGCGAAATCCGTGCCGAGGGCATTAAGTATGTCTTCAAGGGTAGCAATGGATGGTGACGCCATGTCCCTTTCGAGAAGGGAGATGAAACCCTTTGACAGTTCGCATCTGTCGCCGAGTTCTTCCTGTGTCAGCCCCTTGCTGATCCTTAGGTTTTTGATCTTGAGTCCGATTTCCATCAGTTTTCTACCTTTAAACTCTGAATTAACTCTTATTAAACTTACAGCGAAGCGATTATACAGCATGTTAAACTCGCTGTAAAGTATTTCTAAACTAATTCTGCAATCAGTTCTGATTGACTTTATCAAGCAGAATTTATCTATTGTAATGGGCCTGAAACAGTATTGAAATATGTAATGTAGGATATATAATATTTTTGTCAGTATATTTTTATTTCTGGATATGGAACAGTTACTAATGCATAAGGGAGTTAGTGAAAATGGCAAATTTTATTGATGTTCTCAAAGGCAAGGAGGGTAACCTCGCTCTTGTCGGAGTCGGAGCTTCTTCCGATTCAGTTAGCGCATCTACCGGCGCACCCAGATCACCTCAGCACATTGCTGCAGCATCTGCAAACGAGTCTCCTGCGGCAGCCGCTGCAAGAGAGCGTGCTGAAGCGGCAAAGGCTCAGATCGAGATGCGTAAGGCAGCTGAAGCTCAGAGAAGAGCGGCTGAGGAGCGCAAGGCTCTTGAGGAATCCGCAAGAAAGCATATGACTGAAAGTAACAGCAAGGGACCTGCATCGGCAGCAGCTGAAGCAGCTAAGTCCTACGAGCTCAAGCCGCCGATAAAGCGTCCGAAGTCTGCTTCCGTCAATCACGCTCAGTTTATTGCTGAGGAAAGAGAGAAGGGCAAGATCGTTGACGAGGATCCTATCTCAGCAGAGACAAGGAAAGCAAAGGCAAAGGTAAGTTCAATGCAGATCGAAGAGCGCAAGGCACTGCAGCGCTCCGAGACAGCAGCTAAGAAGGCTGAAGATGCACTCAAGGCTGTAGAGGCAGCTAATGCCGCTCTCGCAGAAGCAGAGAAGTTCGAGCTCGAAGCCCAGACAGCCGTAAAGGATGTCGAAGCAGATACAATGGATTCCATCCGCAAGGCTGAAGAAGCAAGGACCGAAGCCATGAAGGCATTGGAAGTTGCACGCGCGGCCGACGAGAAGGCTGTAGCCGAAGAGAAGATCGCAGCTGAGAAGAAAGCTGAGATGGATGCAAGACTTGCCGCTCTCGGAACAAAGGAGAAGGCAAGACTTCAGGCACAGCAGGCTCTCGATTCCGCTATTGCGGCAGCTAAGAGAGCTGATGAAGAAGCTGAGGCAGCACTCGCTGATGCCCAGACAGCAAAAGAGAATCTCCGCATGGCAGAAGAAGAAGCTGCCATTGCAGATAAGAAGAAGGCAGAGCAGGAAGCAAGAGCCAATGCCCGCAAGGAAGAAGAGGCAGCAAGAGTTGCCGCAGAGAAAGCTAAGGAAGCTGCTGCTCTGGCTCAGAAGAGAGCTGAGGAAGCGCAGCAGGCTGCACTCAGAGCTGCCGAGGAAGCAAGGGCTGCACTTGAGAGAGCTGAAGAAGAAGCAAGGATCGCCATCGAGAAGGCAGAGTTCATTGCCAAGCTCGAAGCTGAAGGTGCTATCGCCCCCCAGCCCAAGGCTGAAGCACTTGCCAAGGAAGCGGCTCCTGCCGCAAAAGTTGCTGAACCTGCACCCAAGGCTCCGGTTAAGGATGCCGAGACCGCAGTTCCTGCTGTAGAGAAGCCGGCACCTGCGCCCGTAAGGCCTGCAGGAAGACCGGGTTCCCGCTGATATCCGTCTTTGATATTTGATGTCAAGGAACTGCCTCGATCGGGCAGTTCCTTTTATTTTACGATAAAGGAATCTTTGTTCTTATTCATTGAAACGGCCTCAGACTGTTGATATACTTGATTACAGGAGGCTTATTCACTATGAGATATTTGGGTAATCGTAATTCAAAAACAGCATTTACTCTTGCTGAGCTTCTTATCGTTGTTGCGATAATCGGTGTCCTGGTCGG
>JAILMZ010000070.1 GCA_024692105.1 Saccharofermentans sp. | reverse complement strand
TGATGGAGGTTTACCAAGCAGCATAAATCCATTAATGCTAAAACAAAGACCGGATTTGACTCCGGTCTGTTTGCTATGCCCAGTTATTTCAAAACAGAAAACTGCCAACAAGCTCTTGATTTTTGTTAGCAGGTTTATTTGATTTGAATGATATAATTCAAGGCATATGCGACATGTGATATCAGTTGACAATATGAGAGCAAGCGACAGGCAGACCATCGAGTCCGGGACGCCATCGCTTGTGCTTATGAGAAGGGCCGCAGAAGGCATCAGATCCGCGTATTCATATCCGGCGAAAACGGCCGTCGTGGCAGGCTCCGGCAATAACGGCGGAGACGGTTTTGCCCTTGCGGAGATTCTTGCCACTGAAGGCAAGGAAGTAACCGTGTATTCCGTGTCAGATCACTATTCCGAGGATTCCCAATACTATATGGAGCGTGTGCTCAAACTCGGAGTTGATGTTATACCATTTTCCGCAGGGTGTCTGGACGGATACGATACTGTTGTCGACTGCCTGCTTGGAACAGGTTTCTCGGGAGAAGTCCGCGGACAATACCGCGATGCGATATCAGAGATCAACAAGTCATCAGCATATGTGATCAGCGCTGACATCAACAGCGGAATGAACGGTGATACGGGCTGTTACAGTCTGGCCGTGAGGTCTGATATTACTGTGACTATAGGCTATCTTAAAAACGGTCTTGTTATAGCATATCTGAACGGGAATCCGGCGATAGGTTCTCTTATGTGCACTTACATCGGCATAGGCCTTGTCAGAGAAGAGAATTATCTCCTTGATGAAGAGGAGTGGAATGCCCGCGGCCTGCCGGAATCTTCGAAAACATGTGTTGTTGACGGACACACATATTACAAGGGGAATATCTGATAAGGATCTGTCCGTTTAAAGTCCCTCATCTCGCTTTTATTCTTCGGTTTTTATTTATAGAATAGGGGAGAATTGATCGCGAGGGAGGATGACAGATGATAAGCGTATTCAGATATCCGGGTACGGACTGTATTACTCCCGAGATTATAAGAAGAGAGATCGAAGGGATAACTCAGGACAAGGAGATCATCTTTGTCGTTCCGGAGTTTGCCAAGGCGCAGGTCGAGCGCGAGATCGTAAGCAGGCTCGCAGAAGGCTGCTCTGCCAGAGGCGCGAAGACGGAATCAGAAGGCCGCGAGATACCGGTCTTGTCCTCGTTTACCGGCGGCGACGTCGTAAGTTTTATCACTCTTTCCACCAGGATATTAGACTGCATGGGAAGGGAAGCCTCAGGTGCCGGTTCTGATATCATGATGCGCTGCGCGATCTACTCGATCCTGGCAAACTACAGCGGCGATTTTAAGACCTTCGGCAAGCTTACGAACAGGTTCGAATACATCAACATGCTGATCAATCTCCTTGGAGATTTCAGCAGGTACGGCATTCAGAAGGAAGAACTCGACGAAGCCATATCTGCTTCGGCTCCGTTCTCTGCCGAATACAGGAACAAGTTAGAAGACCTAAGACTCGTTATGGATGCGGTCGGGAAGATGAATGATCAGTTCGGGCTGTCGCTTCTCAAGGACAGGATATCCGAAGCGGTGCAGGAGGTAACGGCACTGCCCGATAGAGAGTTCAAGTCCAGACGTATGGCAGGCCTTAGGAAACTTCTGTCTTCCAGGTTCGTCTTTGTCGGTTTCGGTGCCGGAAGGAATCTTACCCTGCAGGAGAGGGCATTGGTCAAGCTGATCTCTGCAAAGGGCGGAGACATATGTTTCTATACCCTTTCTGCTTCGGATGAAGCAGAGGCTGCACTCCCGATATACAAGGTCGGCAACGAGTTTGCATCTTCACTTATATCCGCAGGCGCCAAAGCTGAAGATCTTGATTACCGCTATGAAGGTGAGATGAACAATTACTTCATGCCTTTCGTGCGCGGTGAGGACTATGATGGCCCTGCCACGGATAAGATACGTCTTGCTGCGATCAGCGGCACGGATAATCAGATAGGATACGTATTCTCGGAGGTCATAAGGCTCACCAGAGAAGAAGGATACAGATACAGGGACATAAGGGTTGTCTGCTGCGATGATGAGATGTCTTCGAGGTTAAGGAGCAATGCCGAGCTATACGGCCTGGATATCTTCATTGACCGCAAGATAGATCTCTGGTCCACGGTGATCCCCGTCTTTGCCGAGACCGTGCTGGAACTGCCCGTACATAACTACCGCATTAGTGATGTGCTGCGTGCAATGCGTTGCGGTGTGATCAAGCTTCCGCCGTATATCGTGGACAGTTTCGAGAACTACTGCAGGAAGATGAATATCACCGACGGAAGAAGGCTGTTCCGTGAGAGCATCTACCTTAGGGACGAAGAAGAAGGCAGGAAGAGACCGGTGCTCTACCTGAGTTCCCCTTATGACGGCTTGCACGAAGGAAGCCGAGTCGATGCCGGTGAGTTCTTCTGGGAAAAGATAGTCCGTGCAAAGATAATCCCCATTAAGGATATCGCAGAGAAGATCAATTCCGAGAAGAATCTGAGCGGTAAGGCCGGACTTCTCAGGGATCTTATAGGCAGGCACAGAGAAGATGTGGAAGCATTGAGCTGTGAGCAGCTCGAGACAGGTGACAGTTCATCGGCTTCAGCGCTTGTCAGGGGATATGACGAGATGATGCAGCTCCTGACATTCTTTACGCATGAGATGAACGATGTTCCGATAAGCCAGAGAGCATTCATATCACTCATAAGAACAGACATGAAGAACCGCGTTGAAGGTACCATCCCGCTCAAGGTGGATTCCATTGAGATAACCACTCCCGACAGGGCGTTCGTGGCGCCGTGCAAGGTAATGTTCCTTCTTGGAGCGACAAGAGATAATTTCCCGCACAGGAAGAGTGCCGAGGGCCTCTTAAGTTCAGGTGAACTCCGTAATCTTGCGGATTCGGTCAAGGACTGCGAACTTCCCGATAAGGATGAAGTAAGATCGCGCGAAGAGACAGTTACATGCTGCCTCATGCTCGGTACGGTAACCGACAGGCTTTACATGGTCCACAATGCCGACAAGAACTTTACCAGCAGTCTGTTCGACTATCTGCTCGGATGTGTCGAAGAAGGCAGCGTGGTGACCGAGTTTTCCAATCCTGCGGAAGGCGTCTTCCACAAGCGCAACCATGATTTCAAGACGGCAAAGATCGATCAGGAAGTCATGGAAAGACTCCTCGTTACCGAGGATAAGACCAGGGGATTCAAAGGAAGCGTCTCGTCTTTCGAAGAGTACAATACCTGTTCGTTCAAGTACATGCTGAATCATGTCCTTAAGATCAGGGAGAGAGATGACAACACCGAGATCGATACGAGAGGATTCGGTACGCTGATCCACAGCATGTACGAGATCGGTCTGAAGAACATTTCGCAGGAAGATTTCACGGATAATGTCCAAAGAGTTTTAAGTGATGAAGCTTCCTTCGAAGAAGCGGTTGATGCCACATATCTGAGTGCCGTCAAAGAAGCAAAGATCCCGGGCTCGCTTGAAGATGACGGCGAGACTGTGAGCAAGGATTTTGACATGAGCACAGGCATGAAACTCAAGAGAATGTACAGGCTGACTTTCCGCGGCATCCTTGAAGAACTGCAGGCGGCAGATCTTATTCCGAAGGGTTTTGAAGTTCCGATCGGAGAAGACAAGGATGTCAGCATAGACACATCGGGGATCGAAGCGGATACCGGTCTGCATCTGGCATTTAACGGCTTTGTCGACCGCTTTGACGCAGACGAAGAGAACAAGATGATCAGGATAATCGACTATAAGAGCGGCAATAAGAGCATCAGTCCGAAGCAGCTCTTCTACGGTGTTCAGATACAGCTGCCCGTATATACCAAGGCATTGGCCGACAGGTACGAGGTAAGCCCGGACAACTGTGATTACGGATATTTCAACGTGGGTCTCGGCGTTACCAAAGACAAGAAGACTCCCGAGTTCAAACCCAAGTTGTCCAAGTACAGTGCCGATGAGAGGGAGGCATCCCTCAAATATGCATCGATGGTCCTGAGCAAGACGACTGAAAGCATTAAGAGCGGAAAAGCCGATGCGCTTGTTTGTCCTGCGCATAACTACTGCAGCTTCTGTACGTATGGGGGTGCCTGCGGCAATGTGCCGTCACATCCCGTGAAAGCGGAAGAGAAACTTGAACCGGGTTCTTCTAAGGCAGACATATTGACTGCCATCTGTGATGCTGCCAATGGAAACGGAGGAGAAGATCATGAGTGAGAAGAGACCTACCCCGGACCAGCAGGCGATCATAGATTGCAAGACTGACAACATTCTTGTCCCGGCAGCTGCAGGCTCAGGCAAGACGACGGTAATGATCGACAGGATCATTACCAAGATAATCCAGGACATGTCGGATGATTCGATCCCGGACAGCGAGAAGCATTCCCTGGACAGCATCCTTGTCGTTACCTTTACCGTGGCGGCTGCTGAACACATGCGCGAGAAGGCGGAAAGCGCGCTCGATGAAGCGATAGCGAAGAATAAGTCTGACCACGCACTCGTCGCGAAGCTTTCAAGGCAGAAGGAACTCCTTCCCAATTCGTACATCCAGACTTTCGATGCGTTCTGCGCACGCGTGGTCAAGGAGAAGGGATACTGCGCGGCAGATTCGGCAAAAGCTGATGTTTTTGATCCGGCAAACATCATTCTGGACGGCAATGAACTTGAGATACTTAAGCATTCGGCCGTGCGTCAGGCGATGCGTGCCATGTATGACAAGGTAAGTTCTGATACGGATCCTTTCATCAGGCTTACATTGAGGTTCGGAGACGGAAGAAGCGATAAGAGCCTCGAAGATACGATATGTGAGATATACGATACGCTCAGAAGCCTGCCTTCTTACATGAACATCATCCAAGATGAATTCGGCAAGAGACAGGATGCGGATGAACGCGGCGAACTGTTCTGCAACAGCAAGATAGTCGCTGTCGCAGGAGACATAATCTCGCTTCTCGGTGATTACAGAAGATGCATTACCGCAGACGGAGGATTGACCGATTATCTGCATGAGAATGAAGAATACTATGTAGTCGCGACCGTAAAGGATCCAAGAGCCAGGAATGAAGAATCCCTAAGGCTCATTGGCAATGTCGTCGAACTCATAGACAGGCAGATCCAAAGGCATGAAGAAGGCTTGGTTCAGGACGGATTGGAAGAACTCTATCTGCTCAAGAAGGAATGGAGCGAGCTGCTTGCTGACGATTTTTCCTTCATGTCGCGCAGGAACAAGATCTTCAAGGAAAATGAAGATCTGCTTATTGAGTATCTGGATAAGGTCGCACCGCTCAAAGCCATTACAAGGCTGTTCTTCAATTCTCCTACGAAACTCGATCATCCGCTCGATCCGCCGAATGCATTGTTGAGTTTCTTCAAGCTGGACTTCGAGTCCTATGCTTCAGTAGAAGACCTTAAGGCTGCTCAGCTTGCCCTTCAGAAAGAGCGCACTGCCATGATAGGCGCTTTTGTTGACTTGATAGAACTTACTGACAAATACTTTGCCGATCTTAAGGCTGCCGTGCACGGCATGGATTTTGCCGACCAGGAATATGCTGCGTTCGATATCCTTGATCACGCTGATGCCATCGACTTCTACAGGAATAAGTTCGTCGAGATATACATAGACGAGTATCAGGATAATACCAGGCTCCAGGATGAGATCATCAGCAAGATCGCCAGGGAATCCGGCAACGTGTTCAGGGTCGGAGATGTAAAGCAGAGCATCTATAAGTTCAGGCATGCAGAGCCCGGAATCTTCAATGAGAAGATCGATGCTTACGAGGAAGGAAGAGAGAAAGGGCAGGTGCTCCCTCTTACTGAGAACTTCAGGAGCAGTCCGCAGATCCTTGCTTTTGTTAATCACATCTTTGAGCAGTCCATGACAAGAGAGGCTGCCGAGGTCGAGTATTCCGCAAAGCAGAGATTGAATTACCCCGAGTGCAGCCCGTCTGCCGATCAGGGCGAGGCTGGCCTTCCGCGTGTGCTCATAGTGAATGCCGACGGAGCAGGTGATTTCGGAGGCGGTGCGACGGATGCCGGCAGTGATGACGGTGATAACTTCCCTCAGGAAGCAGAATCATTCGGTTATTCTGCTTCGGGTGATGATGAAGCCCAGCCTCTTAATCCAGAGATCAAGGCGCTCTGCATCGGCGTCGAGAAGGAAGTCCGCGGATACATGTCTCAGTTTGATCCGGATTCAGAAGACTATGTTAAGCATTACGAGGATATCTGCGTGCTCACTTCGATAAGGAGCGAAGTCGATGTGATAGTCGACTATCTGCAGAGCCATGGCCTACCTGCAACGGGAAGGGTGACGACGAGCGTTTTCGGAGACCTGGATATTAGAGGGATCATCAACTGCATAATCTGCCTCGGCAATTCGCTCCGTGATGAGTATCTTGCAGGTGTGCTCCTCTCGCCGTATAAGAACACCAACTTTACGGTTAACGACATGGCGACTATGCAGGCGTATATCCTCGAGAACAGGTCGGACCTTTTGCGCGAGAATCTGATGACCAGGCTCAAGGTGTTTGCAAAGGAAGAGATAAGTGATCTTGCCGGGAGGATAGGTGCGTTCTTAGAAGATTACGAAGATCTCAGGATGAAGGCAATGACATGCGACATCGACGAGATCGTGGAACTCATCTTCAAGCGCACCGAGATCAAGGCGACCATCAAGCGCAAGGAAGGCAGCTTCGACAAGCTGATAATCCTTAAGGATTGGCTTTGCAGTAACTTCAAGCGTTTCGGCTGCGATATCTCCGGCATTGCCGAAGAACTCGAGAACATGAGGATCCAGATCAACGAGAATGCGACGATAGAGACGAGCCTGAAAGAGAAGAACAAGATCGTCTGCATGAACTTCCACAAGAGCAAGGGACTGGAAT
This sequence comes from Saccharofermentans sp., assembly GCA_024692105.1. The sequence goes on along the minus strand of JAILMZ010000070.1, from coordinate 15,731 downwards.
ATCCGTTCGTCATCTTTGCTCTCAAGAACAGGAACAAGTCGTTCTCTGTCGGCAGGTTCACCTTTGATGCGCACGCTGGTTTTGTCCTTGAAGATTATGACGGAGAAAGCCTGACCAGGAAGGATTCCATTGAAGAATGCGTATATCGCATAGATGCCCTGCTCGAGAATAATGCGGAGACTTTACGTGACCTGTATGTTGCCACTACAAGACCGCAGACGAGGCTTTCGATCATCACATGGGACCATAAACAGGGTAAGAGGAACAAAGCCATCGAAGATGCCGTGAGAGTGACTTCTCTTGCAGACAAGGATACTTTCACGAGGCTTGACTGGCTGAGAGGAAGCGGCACGATGTGCTGTGATCTTTTCATGGCGCTTGTCAGGACGGATTCGGAGGAAGCGGCGAAGATAAGGAGCAGTTTCGATACCGATATCAGCAAGCTCCTTGGTTTCAAGGCCTGCACCACAAAGAAAGATCAGGATCCGGGATTCCTTCCGGGTAACCGCGGATTCATAACGGAGATCCTCTCTGAAGAAGAGACCAGGGCTCTGGATGACGAATACAGTTCATACGCACCCGTTCAGGAAGAACCTGATGAGGATGAAGGCGGCGAGCAGGCATCTTTGTTCGACGGTAAAGGCAGGAGACTGTTTGAAGGCTACGAATATGAGGACGAGACTTTGATCCCATTCAAGGTATCCGTTACCGGCATAAAGCACGGCAATATGGAAGAGACCAGACATGTTGATCTTGAAGTGCGTGATGTGTCTGAATACGGCAGCGTCGGAAGCGGTGAGCCTAATGCTGCGACTAAGGGTACGATACTTCACAAGATCATGCGCTTCATTGATACGGAAGCCGTAAGGAACGGTGCCGATCTCATCGAGGAGACGAACAAGCTTATCGACCTGAAGATGTTCGAAGAATACAGCAGTGATGCAGTTAGAAAGACTGCTGTGGAATTCGGCGCGGGCATAATGACCTTTGTCACAAGCGATATCTGCAGGGTGTTTGAGCAGGCGCAGGACATCGGCAGGGCAGAGTGCGAGAAGCCTATCGTATTTGCGGTTCCCGCGACGGATGACAGCAAAGACTATGCTCTTGTACAAGGTAAGATAGACCTTCTCTATGAGACTGATGAAGGATGGGTAGTGCTCGATTACAAGACTGAGCGCTCTGACATGCCGGATCAGGAAGCAAGGGCTGAAGAAGCTAAGGAAAGACACGGCTTCCAGTTGTCGAGCTACAGTGCCGCACTCGAAGCATCGGGCATGAAGGTGAAGGCGAGATATGTCTATCTTGTAAGGTTCGGAGAATTCGTCGAAGTCTGATTTACTTTCCTGAATCCCTCTTCCTGATATTGCGGAAGAAATCCAGCATCATCTTTGAACACGGCTCTTCAAGGATGCCGCCTTCAAACTCGACTTTGTGGTTGTGACCGTGGGACACATCGAAAATGTCATTGCAGGATACCACTGCGCCGCTCTTAGGCTCATACGCACCGAAATACACTTTGCGGATCCTCGACTGGATTATCGCACCGGCACACATCGTGCAGGGCTCGAGAGTGACATACATGTCGCAGTCTTCGAGTCTCCAGTCTCCGAGCTTCTTGCATGCTTTGTTGATTGCCACGATCTCCGCATGTGCGAGTGAATTGCCTTTGGTGAGTCTTAAGTTGTGAGCTCTGACGAAGACTTTGCCGTCCTTGACGATAACGCAGCCGATAGGACACTCGGCAAGGTCGATCGCTTTCTCGGCCTGCTTGATCGCCTCGAGCATAAAGCGCTCGTGGTCGTTCGCAGGTTTAAGTTCCGGAAAGAGTCTTGATTTCATGTGACGATTATACACCTTTCGCAAGTTTTAATTTATACTCTTCACTAAGCAATATCACGGAGGCAGGAATGGTACTTCAAAAACTGGAACATGATCTGACTGTATGCAAAGTCGCATCCATGCAGGATATTGAACTTAAAAGCGAATTCTTCTTCGTCGGAAAGACTGATGAAGAATTATCCCTCGTGTGTCTGACAAAAGATGTTCCCGCTGATACCCTTGAACGAGATGACGGATGGAAAGCCTTCCGCATACAGGGCACGCTGGATTTCTCGCTGATCGGGATACTGTCGAAGATATCTTCGATCCTGGCGGAGAATAAGATCGGGATCTTTGCCGTATCGACCTATAACACCGACTATGTCATGGTGAAGGAAGAGAACTTCACCAAGGCACTTGAAGTGCTTGCCGAAGCAGGCTATGAGATTATCTGACCGGAGAAATATCGATGAATATCTATGTTGATTTTGACGATTGTCTTTGTGAGACCGCAAGGTCTTTCTCGGATATCGTGAGAGATGAATTCGGTATTGATGTGTCTTATGAGAATATGAGGTATTTCAATCTGCAGAAGGCATTCGATCTTAATGACGAACAGTATGACTGGCTGCTGACCAGAGGGCATGAACCCGATGTGCTTTTGTCTTATGAGGAGACTCCCGGAGCGGCACAGACTCTCAATGAGTGGATGCGCATGGGATATAACGTCTCGATAATCACAGGACGTCCGTTCAACTCTTACGATGCTTCGCGTGAATGGCTCGACAGGCACGGCCTTAAAGATGTCGATATGTTCTGCCTTAACAAGTATGGCAGGGACGGCAAGATATACAGCAACAGTTTCAGTCTGGAACTCGAAGATTACTACAAGATGAAGTTCGACTTTGCAGTTGAAGACTCGCCTTCCGCATTTAAGTTTTTCGGGCATCTGCCGGAGCTGAAAGTGATGGTCTTCGACCGTCCGTGGAATAGGAATACTGATTTCCCGAACGGCAACTATGAGCGGTATTCTGACTGGGAGAGCATAAGGTCGAAAATCGCCTCATACGCAAGTTGACATCCCCTATTAATAATAATATAATTTGAGCCTGCTATAAGTATAACTATGCCTATTTGCTTGAGTACCGCCGTAATTACGGCATGATGAACAGCGAATTTACTTTACAGCATATGCGGAGTTTGGCTTAGAGCTCAAATCACGAATTAAGGATGGTCTTTAATGGCTACTACACAAGGAATGTGCACGAACTGCGGTTCGCTCGTTATTTTTGACGACAGAGACGAGAACTGCGAGTGCGTTTTTTGTCACTGCGTGTTTCCGGCAGCAGATGCTGTAGCACTGCTCGAGAATCCGGACGGACACGAGTTTAAGAATGAGAAGTATGAAGCGCAGGAGGGCGGAAAGCATTATTACGCTACTCCCATGCAGCCTGACATCGTTTCAAAGGCTGTACAAAGAGACAAGGTATCCAAAGCAAAGAGTGATGATCTCAAGCTGAAGCCCAGCGAGTTCGAGCTTTCTCCCAATGATGTCAAGGCACCCGGTAAGCTCGTTGCCGTCATCATAGGTGCAGCTGTCGTTATCGTTGGCGTTATCCTTGCTATTTCCGTGCCTATGTATTTCTCGAGAACAGCGCTTAAGGAAGCAATGGTAGGCAAGCTCGATACGGTCTTTGCAGGCGAGGCGGTTGTCGATACTAACTTTAATGAGAGCGGCTATGCATACGGATACAACATTTCCGGAAGAACATGCCAGAACATGAAGGTTCAGACTTCAGACGAGATTGATGAAGCTGCTGCACAGAAGATCTTCGATAACTACTGCGGATTAAGGGAAGATGAAGGCGGATTCGATTCTTCTTCCGCCAAGGATGTGACTGTCGAGATCTATACACCTACGACAATCTACACTGTAACTGCTGACGGCGTCGTTAAGAACGGCGATTCAAACTGATGAGGTAATCCATACATGACAGATTTTGATAAAGCGTTTAAATCAGCTAAGAAACTTGCAGATAAGAGCGGTAAGGCGCTCACCGAATCCGATCTCGAATCCATCACAGACAACTATAAGATGGGTCCCGACGATATGCTCGCACTCAGGTCAGAACTTGAGAAGGCAGGCATTTCCGTTGCAGATCCCAAAGTGGATCTTGATATGGATGATCTCGAGAACATCGAAGAGGTCGAGAAGGAAGAAGAACTTGACAAGACTGAAGATCTCGAGAAGATCGACGACATCGCAAAGATCGACGACCTCGATAAGCTGGATGATCTCGACAAGCTTGATGACATCGCAGGCCTCGAAGGCATGGAAGGTCTTGAGAACCTCGACTTAGAGCCTCTTGATGATGCTGAAGTCGTTGATACGGATACTGCAGTAGATGACAGCAACGGCGTCGATGACTCCGTTAAGATGTATCTCAAGGAGATCGGTAAGATCGACCTTCTCGAACCTGAAGAAGAGCGTGTTATCGCTCAGAGGATGGCAGAAGGCGACGAGGATGCAAAGGAGACTCTCATCAACTCCAACTTAAGACTTGTTGTCTCCATCGCGAAGAAGTACATGAACCGCGGTCTGTCTCTCCTCGATCTCATCCAGGAAGGCAACATCGGTCTTATCAAGGCCGTAGACAAGTTCGACTATACAAAGGGCTTTAAGTTCTCCACATATGCTACATGGTGGATCAGACAGGCTATCACAAGAGCCATCGCAGACCAGGCAAGGACGATCAGAATCCCCGTCCATATGGTCGAGACCATTAACAAGCTTACAAGAAAGCAGAGAGAGCTCGTTCAGGATCTCGGAAGAGAACCTACCACTGAAGAGCTTGCGGAAGTCATGGAGATGGAGCCTGCTAAGATCCGCGAGATCCAGAAGATATCCCAGGATCCTATCTCTATCGACAAGCCTGTCGGTGAGGAAGAGGATTCCCACTTAGTTGACTTTATCTCCAACGATGAGCTTGCAGCTCCTGAAGAAGAGGTTGCGAGGAACCTTCTCAAGGAAGACCTCATCAAGGCACTCGGCACACTTACCGAGCGTGAGCGCAAGGTAATCGAACTCAGATTCGGTCTTAAGGACGGAGTCCCCATGACACTCGAGCAGGTCGGTAAGAAGCTCGGCGTTACGCGTGAGCGTATCAGACAGATCGAAGCGAAAGCTATCAGAAAGCTTTCCAGAGCATCAAGTTCTAAGAAACTGGAAGGCTACATCGACTAAAGCAGCCGGGGGTCAGAAGTGTCCGACCGTAAGATATATTCTTTCTACAAAGGCTTATTTCCGGGGGACGTTTTGAATTTTTCAAAACGTTCTCCTTTTGTCAAGGAAATAATGCTCGAGAGGATATACCCCAGACGCATAATACTTCCCATGAAGATGCACTATGGTGTACCTGCCGTGCCGATCGTCAAGAAGGGCGATATCGTAAAGGCGGGACAGTGCGTCGGACTTCCCGAGAAAGGCGCTTTCTCCGTGCCTGTACATACGGGCGTATCGGGCAAGGTCACGGACATTAAAGAGATAACTCTTCCTAACGGTATCAGGACGCCCGCTGTGTTCATCGAAAACGACATGAAGCGTACGCGCCTTGATTCATTAAGGCCGAGGACTTCGCTCTCATTATCCGCCACAGAGACCATAGAGATCATCAGGAATGCCGGCATATGCGGCATGGGCGGTGAAGGAATACCGACAGCCGCAAAGCTTGCAAGGGCAAGGGGCAAGGCCGTTACGGATTTCCTCGTCAACTGTCTTCAGAGCGAACCTTATGCCACATCTGATCTCACTGCGATAGTTGAGTACCCCGACTATGTCGTGATGGGCGCTGCTGCTTGCGCGCGTGCCGTAGGTGCTAAGAACCTGTACTTCCTCATCTCGAAAGAGAGAAAGGTGGAACGTGCGGCGCTGGCCACTTCCATCGCAAGGGCAAAGAAGGATTTCGATGACATCAACTTTGAGATAAAGCTCTTCCGCGAGCGTTTCCCCCAGGGTTACTACAGACTCGTCGGCAAGGCGCTTTACGGTAAGACAATAGAAGAAGGCGAGACGATAGAAGACATCTGCGATGCCGTCCTTTTCAACTGCTCCACGATGCTCGCATGCTGGGAGGCCATCTCTGACAGCATCCCCATGATGAACAGGATAATCTCCGTCTCGGACGGTTCCGCTTCGGGACACAATGTTCTCGTGCCGATAGGTACGCCTGTATCCGAACTTCTCGCAAATTCTTTTTCCGAGGACAGTACCGAGAACAAGATAGTGTGGGGCAACTGCCTGACGGGCATCGAGATAGATGACCCGGAGAACACTCCCGTGATCAAGATGACTTCGGTCATATCGGTCGTCAGGAAAGTCGAGATTCCAAAGACCGCGTGCATCCACTGCGGACTTTGTTCCGAGTGCTGCCCGGTATCGATATCCCCGAACATAATCTTTGAGATGCTCGCGCAGGGCCTCGGCCAGAAGGCTTCCGAGGAGGGTGCGAGAAGATGCATCTCATGCGGCTCATGTACGTACGTGTGCCCTGCGGGAATAGATCTCACGAGTACCATTGCGGAATTCGCGAACAGGGGTAAGGTCATCGAGACCAACACTCTGCTCGACAACAACGCAGCCGATCTCGATTACTCGATGCTGCCCGTGGAAGAGACGGGTGAGGCATCGCTTCTTGAGGAACCGGAACAGGCGAAAGACGATGCTGAAGCGGGAGACGATAATTCGATCGTCCTGCCGTTCGACGGAGGTAAGAAAGTATGATCAAGAGATCTCTTGCCCCGTTCATCCATACAGAGAAGAATGCGCCGTATATCTACCTTACGATAATCGCCGCGCTGGTACCGTCATGCTGCTACAGCGTCTTCTATTACGGTGTCAGGGCGATAGTCATGATACTGCTATGCACACTGGCTTTCACGGCATCTGACGTCATCTGTTCGAAGGTATCGAGAAGGAACAACAACGAATACTTTGACCTCAGTTCGATCGTATCAGGTCTTGTGTTCGCGCTCCTTCTTCCGCCTGACACTCCCGCATACATGGCGCTTGCAGGCGTGCTCTTCGGTTCCGTGATAATCAAGCAGATCTTCGGAGACGCGGGATCCAACATCATCAATCCTGCGGCAGGAGGCAGACTCTTCATCGAAATGGTATTCCCCTCCGGCATGAGAGGTTTTGCAGAACCCAGGGAAAACTGGTTTGCCATAGACAGCCTTATAAATGCACCTTCGGGAGAGTTCGTGCCCGAGTATTCGGACTTAAGCCTTATCGAGCTCGTGAGCGGCAATTTCGCCGGCCTGCTCGGTGCTTCATGTGCGGCCCTTGCCGTGCTCGGTGCCATCTTCCTTTTGATGCGCGGCAACCTCAGGCTGTACGCACCCCTGACATACATCGCATCTCTTGCGGTGCTCTATTATGTCCTTCATCCCGAAAGCGACATGCTCATGTTCATGCTCTCTTCGGGCGTGTTCTTCGTGGCAGTCTTCCTGCTCGGTGATATGACCACTCTGCCTTCAAGGTTTGCAGCGGGCGCTTTCGCAGGACTCGTGTGCGCCGTTCTCACGGTCGTTCTCATCAACTACGTATCCGTTGCCACTGCGATCATCGCACCGGTGGTTACCGTTAACATGATGTCGTTCGTCATGGACTATTTCTCGAAAACGTTCTCCAGGCGCACAAAGCAGTCAAGGGAGGTGGATGTCTTATGATGACCCGCTCCCAGCTTAGAAGGTTCATTGCAGAGTGCGTAGTGCTCCTGCTTGTCAGCACGGCTCTTATCGTAACCGGTTATGTGCTGTCATCGCAAAAATCCGATATCAGGATGCAGATAAGCCTTGTGGAGCGTTTCAGCCCCGTGCTCAAGGCATCTTCATTTACCGAGACGGGCGGCGCTGTGCTCTCAGACTATCCCGAGATCAATGCCGTATACCTGGGCTATGACGAGAACGGAGATCCGATAGGCTATGTCATCGATATCACTTCAGAGGCTGAAGACGGAACGAAGCTCCACCTTCTGATCGGTTTTGAATACGAGAACGCGAAGATCACAGGAATTACCAGAGTCGAGGACAGCGAAGATACGTATCAGATGAATCCGAATGCGTTCGTATCCATCACCAACAAGCTCGTAGGAGTTCAGGTGCCTGTTGCATTCGTAAAAGAAGACGATTCCGAAGACATCAACTCCGAGCAGGCAAATCCCGTTACGGGCCTTACTGACGGCACTTACTATGCGCAGTCACTGACAGACGATAAGAACGGATATATCGACTATGTCGAGATGGAAGTCAATGACGGCATCATCACAAAGGTCAAATGGGATGCCTTCAACATCGATCCCACCACGGAGATAAGAAGCCAGGCTTCGCTGTCCGGTGCGTATGAGATCCCGGGCATCGACTGGGCAACGCAGTCATACAACGTATGCCATGCTCTCCTTCAGGTCCAGGACCCCGCGGCTCTTGCCATGAAATCTGACGGCACGACGGAGATCGTAGACGGCGTTACCTGCAACATCAGGGCGTTTGTCGAACTGTCCCAGGAATGCATCGAGAATTCGAAGGCAGGTTTCGACAAGGATGACTACATGAATGCCTTGAGCGGCCTGTTTACAAGCTGTCTCGGAATGTCTCCGGAAGATGCCGGCGTTATCAACAAGGACGGCTTCCTGGTCTATTCGTTTGAGAAATACCCAAGTGCATATTGCATCATGTCGGACGGCGAAGATCCGGAGATAATCGAAGTGCTGACCGTGCTTGAGATATCCCAGAACCTGCCCGAAGAAGTCATTGACGTGGACGGGGAAGAAGAGGCGGATACAGAAGGCGAAGAACCTGCCGAGACAGAGATCACGGAGACGACCGCGGAGACGGAAGTTACAGAAGAGACGGAGCCGTCTTCTCCTGCCAATACCAATCCCAACGGTGCTGAGGACGGAATGATCTCCGGTGGGGATAACGATGCGCAGACTCTTACGGACAGCATCGATGACCTGCCTTTGTCCGAGATCGAGACGTATATCGTCCCCGACATACAATATTATTCTGACACGAGACTGATGGTGCACATGTGCAACACCTGCTACAAATTCTTCAAGGATTATCTGAACTGGCTGGTATAAGATGGGACTGTTTACTGAGAAATACAACACACCGTTTGATAACGAGAGCAGCAGAAGGCCTTACAACGAGAAGCCTACTGCCCAGCATCTCAAGCCGGCCGGATATATGACGACCAGGAGCGCGATCTTCCTGGGATTCACGCTCGTATCGCTTTGCATCGAATTCCTGTACGAAGGCACGCTGCTCTGGTGGCCCGTGCTCTGCAGTTTCGCGGTCCTTACGGTGTGGACGTTTACATTCAGGTTCTTCATGCCGCGCAAACTGGCGATACTGTCGTTCATAGCCTGTATCGGTCTTTTCTACGGTGCCTGCGTGGCTTCGAACATCGTTTTCGGCTGGTGCAGCACATCCGCCTGTTTGGGGTTCGTGCCGATGGCCCTCGGAATGATGACGCTGTCGAGATTTACCGCAGACGGGGAAGAAGAGTACCGCCCGGCTTCGGTGATCAAGGAAGTCTATCTGCCTTACCTCGGCGCGGTTATAACGGCGCTGGCAGGCGCGTTCATCACGTCTCTTGCCGAGCGCGACTACATCTTCATCAGCCTGCTTTCCGCCACGACGATACTTGTCATCGGGGCATGGATGTATTCGGTATTCTCAGGTACGCCACACTATCTGACTTCACGCGAACTTACGGAATTCTGGAACATACCTGTTGCCGATTTTGAGGAATTCAGGCGTTTCTGCATTGCCAGAGCCGGATTTGCCCTGACTTGTGCCGGTGCGATCGCGGTCTCGGGTGCCTCGGGATTCTTCCTTGAACCTTCCATAGCATCTTTGGTGATCACTCCCGCCGCGCTTCTCGCCGCTACGGGACTCAGCTATCTCATGATCGTCACGGGCAGACCGGGCGACCGCAAATCCATCTTCGGCACCCGCTACTTCATGAGCGAGACCATGATCGGGGCCGCGTTCGTCATACTGCCGTTCGTCAATCTGCTCCCGGAAAAGCCGTCTTTGACCACTGCCGTAACGGTATTCATCTTTGCCGTCTGCGGAGACATCCTCGTAACGGGACTTCTCGCAGTCATCAGGAGACGCCTTATCTTCGTCTCGAAATCGAAATACGTTGACGGACTGCCGTTCTACCTCATCCTCATATCGTGCGTCATAATGATATTCGAGACGGCCATATACCATATACCCGGATTGCTCTGATGCTCCATATGGTACTTTACGGTAATTGACAAACGGTAAGATAAAAAATACAATTCACATATATATAAAAATAAAGGGTGTTTGAGTAAATCTTTATCATTCCGAAATACAGAAAGGGGCAACACATGAGCACTATCAAGACATTCACTGACGGTGAGATCATCATCAAAGAGGGCGACGAGGGAAAGACTTTCTTCCAGCTTCTGGAGGGCAAGGCAAAAGTATATAGAGACTATGAGGAAGACGACCAGGTAGAGGTCGCTACCCTTGAGGAAGGCCAGTATTTCGGCGAGATGGCCGTAATCGAGAACTTCCCCCGTAATTCCACGGTCGTTGCTGAAGGCGACGTTAAGGTCGATGAGATCGCAGCTGAGGAGCTCAATGACTATATCGCACAGAATCCCGATAAGATCCTTGCCATCATGAAGGTCCTCGGAAGCAGGATCCAGAAGATGGACGAGGAGTTCATCGAAGTAAAGAAGGCTCGTGACGAGATCCGCAAGGCAGGCTCCGACAGCAGATACGACGGATTCTGGGCAAGACAGCAGAGACTGTCCATCTACATGTCACCTAAGGCAGCCCAGCTCGAGAGACCGAGTGCTGAGGAACTCCGCCAGGCAGCAGAAGCAGTTTCCCGCCAGAAGGGTGGCAACATCGAGACATACAATTACGGTACACTCATTTTCAAGCAGGGTGAGATCGGCAAGTGCATGTACATCCTCCACGAAGGTAATGTCTGCGTTTACAAGAACTATGGTGAGAAGGATGAGCTTAAGCTTACATCCGTTGATCCTGTCGCATGCTTCGGTGAGATCGGAATGCTCCTCGAGGAGCCCCGCAATGCCACAGCAGCTGTCGAGACAAGCGGCACTCAGATCGAGGTCATCTATCCGGAAGACCTGGCAGATCTTTTCAAGACAAATCCCGAGAGGATCGACATGATCATGAAGAACCTTTCATACCGTCTGAGAAGCATTACTTATGAGTACTGCAAGGCTTGCCAGGAGATCGCTGAGGCTGAGGCAGAAGCAAAGAGCAGAAGAAGATAATTTTCTTCAAGCAAACAGAAACAAAAAGGACTGCCCCGTGCAGTCCTTTTTGTTTCTTCAGTAGATCGTCTTATCCTCATCAGCGGCAAAGGCTTCGAATGTCTTGATGGTCTCTTCCCGGTCAAGCGGTATGAGTTTCATCACGTCTCCGGTGTTTGTGCCTTTGATGTAATCGTATATGTAATCGTCCCTGAATCCGATGGCTGCGGCATCCTCTTTGGTGTTGCCGTAATAGACTTCCTTGATGTTAGCCCAGATAGTCGCTGACAGGCACATCGGGCATGGGTAGCAAGTGGTGTAGAGCACGCAGCCGGAAAGATCATATGTGCCGATGTTGCTGCAGGCATCGCGGATCGCGGTGACTTCGGCATGCGCGGTCGGATCGTTTTGCTTCAGGACCATATTGCGGCCTTTGCCGATGACGGTCCCGTCCTTGACGATGCAGGCGCCGAACGGTCCTCCTTCGTGAGTCCTTATGCTCTCTTCCGAGAGGTCTTTGGCTATCTTCATATACTCGTTCATCTCGCGATCATCTTCCTCGTTACGACTATTGTACTATTAATCGAAAGGATGTGAATGCCGCGCGATAGTTTACATAATCGTCAATTATTCTTCATTGTGAGTTTTTCCCGCTGGTTTAGACTCAAGGCATATACTTCAAGGGAGGGCAGACCATGATATTTGATATGCTGCACCGGCATTGGGTTACCATATTTGCTGTCATGCTGTTCTGCATCAAGTTATGGCCGAAGAAAAGGTTCAGGAATGCTGAGACAAAGTATTTCTGGGTCACGGCCTTGAGTTGCCTTTTCCTTGTTGTGGAGGATGCTTTTGAGTCGATAAGCTCTACCGATCCTTCGATGCGTCTTCTCAGGACACTGCTTTCGGTGTTGGGTTATACATTCCGTTCGACGGCCGCATTAGGTCTTTTGCTGGTACTGGTTCCGCGCACTAAGAAAAAACTCATATATTGGATTCCCAGCATTATTACGCTTGCAGTGTGCAGTACGGCTTTCTTTACGGATATTGCTTTCGGTTTCGATGAGTCATACGCGTTTTACAGGGGACCTTTGGGCTATGTTGCGTTTGCCGTGCCGATCGTTTACATACTTCTGTCACTGTGGATAGTCTTCAAGAACTTCTCGGAGAAGAGCAGTCTCGAAAGATACACCATGCCGGTATGTGCGATCTTCTGTCTGTCGGCATCCCTTTTGGATGTTCTGTATGGCGGAGTAAGAACGAATGAAGCCATCATAATCAGCAGTGTATTCTTCTACCTTGTCCTCTTCTCAAATGACAACCGCAGGGATTCGCTTACAGGCCTTTTGAACAGACAGGCTTTCTACGATGACTGTAACCTTTATGGCAAGAAGATAGGGGCGCTTGCTTCTTTGGACATGAACGGTCTTAAGATGCTTAATGATACCCAGGGTCATCAGGCAGGTGATAGAGCTCTTAAGACGATCGGTGATTGCATTCTGAAGCTGGCTGACGAGAGGACTCTTGCATACAGGGTAGGAGGAGACGAATTCCTGATCATGTTCCTGCATGCGGAAGAAAACGTTATATCTGACACGATAAAGAAGACAGAGATCGCTGTTGTGCAGGCAGGCTACAGCATCTCGACAGGATATACGCTTCGTTCTGATGAAGAATCGATTGACGATACTTACAGAAGATCCGATGACCTGATGTACCGGGCAAAAGCAGAGTACTACCGTTCAAAAGGTCAGGAACAAAGAGTCGATCATTATCAGGTAACTTGAATTACAGCTCAAGATCCTTGATCTTCTTTTGTTTGATGGCGGCGAGCCTCTTCCACAGGCCGCTTAACTGCTTCTTGTGAGTGCAGAGCTTCTCGTTGCAGTTGGCGCATTTTATGTAACCGTTGGTCTCTTCCGAGAATCTTTCCGGGAAATTATAGAAAGTCAGTTCCCATCTGAGCATCAGCACGAAAGCCGTGCCCAGCAGTACCCATCCCCACCATCTGTTGATGAAGAACAAAGGCGTGAACATCATGGCGTAATCCCAGTTGTAGATCCTGCAGGTGGCACAGCACTTGTTGTGCAGGAACCATGACTGGAACGGGCAGAAGAAAAGGATGCAGACGATGTCTCCTATCGAATAGACGGATGCGAGCAGTATCATTATGCCGTCATCGAATATCCCCAGCATATGCAGTATGCCGAAAACGGCGTTCCCGCCGATCCATATCAGGGCAACGAGCATTACGCCGTGGTTGTCTTCTATTACGATGTTTGTCTTGCCGGTCTTGACGTAGTTCTGCTTGAACTGTTTCTGGCATCCGGGACTCTCCAGTGTGTTCGGGAAGAAGCGGAATACCATCTCGACGATGAACATTATAAAGATGACAATGATCGCCATGTCACGGATGGTGGATGAATTGAAGATATCGATGCCGTCAGTGACCTTATGGAAGATATAGTAATAGACCAGGATCATGAAAATGATGATCCTGATTATCAGCCTGATGTAATGGTATATACCGACTTTTGTAATCTTGCCTTTGCCCATGTTGACTATTATACTTGCCAGAACGATTTCGACAAGAATGCTTTGGTATTTGCAATGCGCCTTCCTGCGGATATAGTTTACATAATCGTCAATCATTATTAATTCAGAGTTATTCACTCTGGGTTAGACTCTAGTCAGTATCCTAGAAAAGTGTGTGTGTATGAGCAAAAGCAAGAGCAGAAAGATAATTACGATATTGTTCGCAGTGACACTCGCAGCCATTGCGGGCGTGTTTGTCGCAAGCGTTATCACAACTGATCTCTACAACAAGAAGGTCCATCAGAGCTATGTAGCCGGCGGGGAACTCTTTACGACTGCAGATAACCCGGATGCAGACTTATCGGTCAGGGTGGAACCAAGGAGCAACACCTGGCCGAAATGCATCGACTACTACGACGAAGGCCTTACTGAAGAGAACTACCTGGCCTACACATACGATTTCTACATCAGGAACAATACAAAAGACGAGATTTCCGATTACGTTTTCAAGTTTACGTTCGACAGGGAAGTGTACCTGATGTCCGCATGGAACGGTTCTATTGAGATCCATCAGATGACAGACGGCGGAGAATACATTGCGACTGTTCCTGATCTTCGTGATTTCGACAAAGACTCGTATGAATTTGATACATATACCATAAACGGCGAGTCTTTGATCCGCATGAAGAAGGGTGATTATATAATCTATTACCCGAGTACGAGCGAGAATTCGATGGAGATGCCCGTCGAGCCTTACGATGGTATCGTACCGGGCATCATAATGTATGTTCCGATCGGACAGGATATCAACACATCTGAACTAGAGATCGATTACACTTTCCACAGACTGCTCTGGAGCGAGCCTTTGTTCTGGGTATCGGTAGTCGGTATGGGTATCTGGCTGATCGCAATGCTTATATTCTGCATTACCGAAGCTCAGTACAAGAAGTACAAGACGATCCATGACCACGACCTCAATATGATCAGGGAATCGATTGAGACCTTTACGGGCTTCATCGATGCCAAAGACCCGTATACCAACGGTCACTCTAACCGCGTCGCCCAATATACGAGGCTTATCGCCGAGAAGATGGGGTATGAGGGAGAAGATCTCGACAGGGTGTACTATATCGCACTTCTTCATGACTGCGGAAAGATAGGTGTTCCAGACAATATCCTGGGAAAGCCCGGACGCCTTACAGATGAGGAGTTCGAGATAATCAAGTCGCATACGACTCACGGCAGCGAGATCTTAAGCCACTTCAAGAGCCTTACGGATGTTGATGAGGGTGCGCGATACCACCACGAGAGATACGACGGTAAGGGCTATCCTGAAGGCAAAAAAGGCGAGGAGATACCGCTTATTGCAAGGATGATCTGCGTGGCAGATTCTTATGATGCCATGAACTCGAACCGTGTCTACCGTCATAAACTGACCAAAGAAGACATCATAAATGAGATAGAGAAGAACAAGGGCACACAGTTTGACCCGAAGATCGCGGATATCTTCTTGAAGCTTATTAAGAGCGGCAAGGTCTGACGGGAAAGCCACAGACACTGTTTTTTATCAAATAACTGAATAAACTTGCGAATTGTGTGTTATAATTCCTTGCGTGTTGAGTTGATTGTGTAGCTCAGCTGGATAGAGCGACCGCCTCCTAAGCGGTAGGCCAGCGGTTCGAATCCGCTCACGATCACCAGTAAAATCAAGGGGTTCAGGGTTTTCTGAACCCCTTTGATTTTGGTCAAAAAGTGATGGAACTACCTTTTCGTAACTTTACGCTATTCTGTGCGATCTCAATTTATCACGTACATCCTCTGCATATCTATCCGTAAGATTAGATGTTTTTACTGAGAATCCTTTTGCTCAGAGCTTATACCATCATAACGGTTATGAACACACAGGTTATGCAGATTGGCGTAAAGGCAGATTTGATCTGATGGAGAAGAGGCTCTGATTATATACCCATAGCATCAATAAAAGCCTTGAAGATCTTTTGACTGTTGATATCAGAGAGATAAGAAAATTCCGGATGCCATTGTACTGCCCAT
>JAILMZ010000032.1 GCA_024692105.1 Saccharofermentans sp. | reverse complement strand
TAACACAGGTTGGAACGGCACAGGCAAGAGAATCTCTATCCCTGATACACGTGGAATCATCGATGCAATCCTTGACGGTTCCATCAAGAACGCTCCTACAAAGAAGATCCCTTACTTCGATTTCGAAGTACCTACAGAGCTCCCCGGCGTATCCACAGAGATCCTCGATCCTCGTGACACATACGCAGATGCAGCTGAGTGGGATGCTAAGGCACAGGATCTCGCAGGCAGATTCATCAAGAACTTCAAGAAGTATGAGACAAACGAGGCTGGTAAGGCACTCGTTGAGGCTGGTCCGAAGCTCTGATATCTGTAAGTTAACCTAATCAGTTAATCAGAAATGCCTCTCCTTCACGGAGGGGCATTTTTATTGCCTTTATATCCAATCAATAAGGGTTCACTTTGCAGTGAACCATTTATTGTTTGAATTGTGATAACTATCAGGCAGTTACGATCTTGTTTGCATCGCCGAGGTTGTGTCTCTCCACTGCTTCTTCTCTCATCTTGTACTTGAGGATCTTTCCTGCAGCATTCATCGGGAAGGAATCAACGAAATCAACATATCTCGGTACCTTGTGCTTAGCCATGTGGTCACGGACATAATCCTTGATCTCATCTTCCGTTGCAGTCTCGCCCTGCTTCAGGATGACGCAAGCCATGATCTCTTCGCCGTAATCGGCATCAGGTACGCCGATGACCTGGACATCCTCGATCTTATCGTATGTATAGAGGAAGTCTTCGATCTCCTTCGGGTAGATGTTCTCACCGCCGCGGATGATCATGTCCTTGATACGGCCTGTGATCTTGTAGTAACCGTCCTCGGGTCTCTTCAGAGCGAGGTCTCCGGAGTGGAGCCAGCCGTCTTCGTCTATTGCTGCAGCAGTTGCCTCGGGCATCTTGTAGTAGCCCTTCATGATGTTGTAACCGCGTGCGCAGAACTCACCGGGAACACCGTCCGGGAGTTCCTCACCCGTCTCGGGATCGACGATCTTTGTTTCGACTCCGAAAATGGAAGGTCCTACGGTATTTACTCTCTGCTCGATGGTGTCAGTCGTCTTGCTCATTGTTGTCGCGGGAGAAGCTTCCGTCTGACCGTAAGTGATAACGATCTCAGGCATGTGCATCTTCTCAATTACTTCTTCCATTGTCTTGATCGGGCAAGGCGAACCTGCCATGATACCAGTTCTCATGTGTGAGAAATCTGTCTTGGGGAAATTCTCATGTCCGAGCATGGCGATGAACATCGTAGGAACGCCGTGGAAGCATGTGATCTTCTCCTGGTTGATGCAGTGTAAGCCTTTTCGCGGTGAGAAAGCCGTGATGGGCGACATCGTAACGCCGTGTGTGACGGAAGCTGTCATGGCGAGTACCATGCCAAAGCAGTGAAACATCGGAACCTGGATCATCATCTTATCGTGTGTGGACAGATCCATGCAGTCACCGATGGCCTTACCGTTGTTTACGACGTTATAGTGTGTGAGCATGACGCCCTTGGGGAATCCTGTCGTACCGGATGTGTACTGCATGTTGCAGACATCGTGCTTGTCGATGGTACGGCGGATCTTCTCGACATCGCTTACATTTACCTTCTCAGCAAGAGACGGCATGTCTTCCCAGTGGAAACAACCGGGAACTCTGGACTCGCATGTAATGACGTTCTTAAGAACGGGCAGTCTTGCAGACTCGAGCTTACCGGGCTCGGAATCCTTCAGTTCGGGACAGATCTCGTTGATGATCTGGATGTAATCCGAATCCTTGAACTTGTCGATCATAACGAGCGTGCATGTATCTGACTGTCTCAAGAGGTACTCTATCTCGTGGATCTTGTAAGCCGTGTTAACGGTTACCAGAACGCAGCCTATCTTGGTTGCAGCCCAGAATGTCAGATACCACTGAGGTACGTTTGTTGCCCAGATGGCGATATGGTCGCCTTTCTTGCAGCCCATGGCCAGGAAAGCCCTTGCGAGGTTGTCTACGTCATCACGGAACTCGGGATATGTTCTTGTATAGTCGAGTTCTGTGTAACGGAAGGCATACTGGTTCGGGAACAGTTCACATACTCTGTCGAGCACATCCGGGAATGTGAGATCGATCAGAGTCTCTTTGGGCCAGGGATAATATCCTGTCCCTCTGCTGTCCGTTTGCAGATCGAATTTCTTTGCAGGTCTGTATGCTTCCATATAGTTTGCAAATTGCGGGATGACGATACCTGCAGAATCGAGGTCCTTTGACCATCTGTAGACCCATTCCAAAGAGATATAACCTAGGTAGTCAATCGACTGGAGAGCGTCGAACATCTCTTTGAGCGGCATATCGCCCATACCCATCAGCTTGTATGCGGGTTTTCCGTCAACCATGACGGAGTCTTTTACGTGAACGTGCTTGATGTACTCACCAAGGTTGTTTACTGTTTCCTCAGGCTGCTCACCTGCGAAACGGTAAGGATGATGCATGTCCCATAGGGCTGCTGCCTTACGGCTTCCAATGGCATCAAGAACCTTCTTTAGTCGCTTTGTATCAGCGTAGACACCGTTTGTCTCGATAAGAAGCGTAACGTTCATTTCTTCTGCATAAGGAACGAGTTCCTTCATGATCTCAATAACAACGTTGTCATCCACTTCCTTCTCAGGTGCGGGATTGCGGTCACCTAGTACACGAATATAAGAAGTGCCAAGCTTGTTTGCGAGTTCGATATATGCACGGATCTCGGCAATGGCCTTATCTTTGGTGGCAAGATCGTTTACTGGCTCACCGGAAGAAAGGCAGGGAATCGTAAGCTTAAGTTCCTTAAGCTTTGCCACTGTCTTGGGAAGATTAGCCTCCGTGAACGGCGGAGCCTTAACGGAGAAGATATCCTGTCCGAGACCTCTGATCTCGATGCCGTTGAAACCAAAGTCCTTGGCCATGGAATAGATATCCTGCCAGGAAAAGTCGGGACATGCCAGTGTCGAGAAACATGTAAGCATTGTTGTTACCTCTTTCGCTTTTGTCTTTTTTTGAGCAATAAAAAAAACCCATCGCTCTCTTACTATAGAGACGAAGGGTCATTCGCGGTACCACTCTATTTCGCCCGTGGGGCGCACTCTGCAGATACGGGCCGGGGCCGATATCCTGACCTTGTAACGTAGGTCTTACGTTTCTTCTTAATCAGGTATTCCCTTTCGGAAGAAAAGCTACGGGGCGAGTTCCTTGACATCTGTCCTGTGTTGCCTCGCACCGGCCGGCAACTCTCTGTCAGAGGACGCATATGGGAAGTACTATTCCCCGATTACTGCTTTTGTTTATTCAATTGTTTAGTAATTTATCAAAACGAATCGGTTTTGACAAGTACTATTTTCAAAATATCTTCTTGGACTTTGCAACAATTTATATTACTTATCTGTATTAAGAGAAATAATCGATTATGGAGGTATCAGGAATGAGACGGGATCTGAGACATTACATTTGCATGGGACTGGCAGTAACCGCAGTATTGGCAGGCGTTGCCGGATGTGCCTCTGAAAACAAGAAAAGCTCGAAACACGACGACACGGAAGACACCACCGCCGTCAAGGTACAGGAAAGCTCTGAACCTGAGGAAACAACCGTACAATACGACATAACCCAGCCTTCGGATCTGGAGGAATCCGGAAATATCGGAGGCATTGATTATGAGCTTTCACCTGCAAATGCTTATGGTGATTTGGATGACCGCGGGTATTATGTTTTCGACGATCCAAGTGATCCGTTACCGTATATTCTCGTAATTACTTCAGGCGAACACAGCACCGGAGGTTATGACATAGAGATAGTAGACCTTCAGTATGACGGTTCAGAACTGACTGTGGTAGTTAAGGAGACTTCTCCCGGTCCCGAAGACATAGTGACAGAAGCTTTTACATATCCCTGCTGCGGTGTAAAGCTTTCTCTCCTCCCCGATTCTGTCTGTGTTAAGAATATAGCGGGAGTTGAATTCGAAGAACTGACTGTAAGTCTCAGTGACAACAACATAGATGACGGATGGATCGCCTGCCTGGAAGACGGCGCCGGAGAAATAATCGAGAAGACATATGTGTATGAGCTTGCTGACGGCACTTATAAGTACATTAATGTCGAATCAATTACTGCCAGCTGGGGTTCAACTCAGTGGAATGATACCGTTAAAGGCAGCGGAATTGTTGATACCAGAGATGACATAGTTAAAGTCGCTGAAGATTTCGGTTCCTGCGGCTGGGTATTATTACCGGGCGATTATTCCACGGCATACTCGATCGAAGAGTATGTATCAGGCACGATATTCGGATAAATGAATCCTATGGAATTAGAAAAGGGTGGCAACGATAATTCGTTACCGCCCTTTCCTTACTTCAGATCACCCCTGATGAGAGAAAGCTAATAATAGATCAATCGCTTCCAACCCTGTCGCTGTCATTGACTACAAGGCCGATGCTCTTTGCGCTCATGGCAAGATCAAGACGTGACTCGAATCCGGTCTTTTCCATGATGTTCTGAATATGTCTCTTAACCGTATTTACTGATATCATGAGTTCTTCGGCTATCTCTTCATTCGTCTTGCTGGCCGTAAGTTCTCTTAATATCTCGATCTCACGGTCAGTAAGATCGGAACGTGTTATCTTTCCAAACGGAACATTGGGTTCATCCGCAGGATAAACGGACTCTCCGTTCAAAGTGCGCTCCATTATCTCAAGCAGACCGTGTTCATCGTATTCCTTGTACCAGAAACTCTCGATACCTGCATCTCTCGCCTTTTGTTCCCAAGTCGTCTCGGAAGTGGAAGTGGTCAATATTATCTTGATCTCGGGATGCTTCTTCTTAATGAGCTCTGCTGCGGAAAGTCCGTCTATTCCTTCCTGCATCATTACATCCAGGATAATCAGATCGACTTTGTTCTCATCAACATAGTCGATCGCAGCCTGAGCTGTACGAAGTCCGGCCACAAGCTCATAATTAACGGCTGCGCGGACATACATCTCAAAGAAACCACGCGATATATTCTGATCGTCAACAACTAATACTTTTGCTTTATCAGACATACACTCACCTTCCCTAAGACATTATGTGATTATTGTAATTGAACATATCTCTTTTTAATATCACCCATTTGTACCATTTTACGAAAACATTACTCTAAAAAGATAAGAGCCGACCATCCGGCCGGCTCTTACCTAAATCAAACCCTTGAAATATCAAAAACCTTCAATAAAAGCCTTCTCCGTTACCGAAGTAATGCCATCGTATGTTGCTGCGGGTGCAGGATCGCACTTGGGTACCAGTACAATTTGGATGCCTTCGAGTCTTGCAGATCTTCCTGCAGTACCTGCGCACTCTCCGTTCTTTGCCCAGCCCATCCAGCCGATGTCCTGTGCATGGACTCTGTAATAGATGTCGTAGTAGTTCGCTATCTCACCGTAGAGCTCGATGCAGATTCCCTCAAGTCTCTTGGACTCACCCTGGGTTCCGCTCATCTCT
>JAILMZ010000013.1 GCA_024692105.1 Saccharofermentans sp. | reverse complement strand
ATCGTCACGGGCTACGACTATGTTCCCAAGGGACAGGCTTTCTATCCGGTGCTGACGACGGTAGATACTGACTTTACGACGATCGGCAAAGTCTGCTGCAACACTATCACGGATCATCTGAACGGCAAGGCTATAGAGAAGTATATCCTTATCAATTCCAAACTGATGGTAGGCGAGAGCTGCGGATGCTGCCAGGACGGACTCTTCGATGAGCGCCGCCGTGAACAGGGCAAGACAACATACAGCGATGCGCTCGACAGAGAGTCTCTCGACGGAAGCGAACGCGCCCTTACGCAGCTGATATCCTACACCGATGAATACGGCGAACTCACGAAGAAGCTGGTCGATTACTATTCCGGTGAACACGACTTTGTAGGCAATGATTTTCACATCGTCATATACAGCAAGTACTTTGCTGATGTAATGGCCGATGAGCAGGAAGTCTTCGAAGACGGCATTGATGACGGTCCGATGCAGAGTATCGTCTCGATCGGCAGCAATGACGAAGTGACCACCGGAACTCCCGTCAGCAGGCATGACCTCATTCCCGGATATAACAGGGCTGATACGGAAAGTCACGTGTACTACCTGTTCCCGCTCCACACTGGTCTGTATAACTACGGTTATGTCGTTGTTAACGGCGATGCGAGGATCACGCGCGAGTATCTTGACCTGCACGCTTACGTCGAGAAGTTCATGCTGGCATTCAGGATCCAGAGATCCAACATCCAGCTCAAGTTCTACAACGACAGTCTGAGGAAGATCTCCGAGATCGATACGATGACGGGACTTTACAACCGTCTCGGCTATGAGAACAAGGCGACATCCATCTACAACAACTGCGTGAGGACCGGAAGCAGACTCATGGTCATGTTCATCGACATCAACCGCATGAAGAGGATCAACGATGTTTTCGGACACCTGAACGGAGACGCGGCGATAAGACTTACCGCAAGTTCGATCAAGTCTAACCTGAGGGATGAATGGATCGCGGTAAGGTTCGGCGGAGACGAGTTCCTTGTAATAGGCGATGTCAAGAACGAGGAGGGCGCACAGTCCTTCAAGGAAGACGTCCTGGAATCCGTAAGCAAGTTCAACCACGAAGGCAACTGGCCGTTCAGGCTTTCCGTCAGCTGCGGTTACATCATCAGCGACGAAGGCGAATACAAGCCGCTGCAGGATTACATCAAGGAAGCTGACGACTTCATGTACGAGACGAAGAAGAAGATGCACTCCGAGAAATCTTGAGTGCCGTAATAAAATCCTTTCGGAAAGACCGCCGGATTCACCCCTCCGGCGGTTTTTTATTTGGCAGAGGTCATCAGAATCTGCGATTAGCGGTCCTGTACTGTCCGGGCGTCATGCCGGTCTTCTTGCGGAAGACGGTCGTGAAGTAACTCTGGCTGGGAAACGCGAGTGCGGCTGAGATCTTTGTGGGGGAGTAGTCGGAGTCGACCAGCATGTTCTGCGCGGTCGTGATCTTGCAGTCGCTTATGTAATCGCTTATCGTCGTGCCGGTCTCCTGCTTGAACAGGCGGGACAGGTAAGCTTCGGACAGTCTGCAGACGGATGCCAGCTTGCGGGCGGTGATGCGGGTGTCCAAATGATCGTAGATATAGTCGATGCAGCGTGCGACGTGAAGGGAAGTGATGCGGTCCTTGCGGAGTTTTTTCATGTGTTCGGCGTATTCCATGCACATCTGCTCGTGCAGGTCGGAGATCTTCTCGATGGTGCGCGCTTTGTCGGCTTTGAGAATGTAGTAGTCGCTGATGTCGTAGGCGGATGATACGTCCATGCCGCCGGAAATGCAGTTGCGGGCGGCGAGGGCGGCGGTGACGGTAAAGTGGTATTTCATATTGCGCAGGGGATCGTCGGAGAGCTTGCCCATGCCTTCCTTCTCGTGCAGTGGCTGTGCGAGGAACTTGCGCAGAGATGCGATGTCACCGGACCTGATCGCGGAGTAGAACTCGAGTTCGGGGTTGTACGGTGCGCGGAGAAAATCCTCGCGGCGGGTCAGGTACTTGCGGTAGAAATGTCGTTTTTCGTAGCCCATGCACGGCCTCCCGGGGACAAATTATTAAGGTCAGTATATCATAAAAAATGTCAACAAAACGATATTATGCCTTCGCCGTGGGTGTTAGGTTAATGTTAGCTGAAAACATAAGGAGGCTGCCGTTTATGAAAACGAAAAAGTTACTTGCGGGCGCGCTGATCCTTGCCATGGCGGCAGGTTGTCTGTCCGGCTGCGCTGCGCCCAAGACAGAGACGCCCCAACTCGATGGTTACAACCTTCTGTGGAGCGACGAGTTCGACGGAAACAAGCTCGATGAGACCAAGTGGAACAAAGAGCTCCGTGATCCGGGGTGGACCAACAATGAGCTCCAGGAATACACGGATTCCGATAAGAATATCTATGTAAAAGACGGCTGTCTCACGATCCAGGCGATCAAGACGACAGACGAGAACGGTAACGATTACTATACTTCCGGTAAGGTACAGGGACAGAACAAGACGGACTTCATGTACGGCAAGGTCGTCATCTCCGCCAAGGTTCCCGAAGGTCAGGGTCTCTGGCCTGCACTCTGGATGATGCCTACGGACGAGTCGTATTACGGTCAGTGGCCTAAGTGCGGCGAGATCGACATCATGGAAGTCCTCGGAAACCAGACAAACATTGCATACGGCACCGTTCACTACGGTGAGCCCCACGCAGACCAGCAGGGCATCTATACGTTAGACAGCGGATCTTTCGCAGACGAGTTCCACGAGTACAGCATTGAGTGGGAACCGGGCGAGATGCGCTGGTACATCGACGGCAATCTCTACCACACGGTAAACGACTGGTACACAAAGGTTGACGGCGAGGAGATGAAAGATTACCCCGCACCGTTCGACCAGACGTTCTTCATCCAGATGAACCTCGCAGTCGGCGGAGACTGGCCGGGCAACCCTGACGCTACTACTAATTTCGACAACGCGAAATTCCAGGTCGACTACGTCCGCGTCTACCAGAAGGCAGAGTACGACACCAACGTAACACGTCCCGAGCAGGAGTTCAGAAGCGGCACTGCAGACGGCAATCTCATCTGGAACGGTGATTTCGCTGAGGCAGAAGACCTTGACGACGAGACCAACTGGTTCTTCCTGCTGTTCTACGGCGGAGAGGGTGCAGCAGAGATCGTTGACGGCGAGATGATCATCACATTAACTGCATGCGGTACGGAAGAATACTCGGTACAGCTGGTACAACCGGACTTGCCGATGATAGAAGGGACGACGTATAAACTGACCTTCGAGGCCTGCGCGGAAGAGGAACGAACTATGATCGTGTGTGTCTCCGCGCCGAACGTAGGGTGGATCAGATACCTCAAAGACACAAAGATCGACCTTGGCACGGATTACCAGGAATACGAGTTCGAGTTCACGATGAACGATGCCGATGACAACTACGGCAGACTCGAGTTCAACATGGGTGCACAGGATTCAACGGCGACGATCAAGATCAGGAACGTAAGGATCGAGATAGTGGAGTGATAATTTCACAGAACTTCCCATAAATAAGCAGGGCGTCAGAGATGACGCCCTGTTTCTATTCTGTCAGTCTATGAAGAGCTGCCCCATCGATTTCGCTTTGGTTATCTTCTCTCCCAGGTGGTTGGCCCAACGCTCCGTATAGAATGCAAAATAAGACATTTGTTTCTTTCTTCTCATCTTGCGAAGACCCGGGACCGATGCCCACACGATCGAAGGAATGCCGGTCACGAAGAAGTACAGGGGACCCAGGATGAGCGACTGTATGGTGTGACCGTATTCGTGTACGAGCAGGCGGGAGGCGGTCTCCTCTCTTGTGGGGATGCCTCTGTAGTACGGGTTTGCCGAGACGAAAACAAACAGCCCCAGTGACACGCTCGAACCGAACTTCCACTCCGTTACGACGGCGCCGTGATATAAGTAGTGCTTGTCGCGTATGCATATCAGGAAGACGACGAATCCCGACAAAGTCTGAAGTATTCCCCAGGTGCACTGGGCCAGCATGTAAAGAACTGTTCTCATTATCTTGCCTCGTTAGTTATCTAATCTTCTTGGATATTAACGATTCTCATGTACCTGTCAAGTGCGTACTCACCGTCGTGTGCTTCTCCCGGGAAGTATGAACTCATGTCGGAGGCCTTGGTAACGCGGACTAATCCGCCTCTTACCAGAAGGCCGGTAAGTTCCGCACGTTCGGAATGAGGGCAGATAAGACCCGCCGTCTGAAGATAGTATCTTGACTCGTAGAGAGTGGTTGTGAGCTTGTCTTTGGGCAGGGGTTTTACGAGGACGTTGCACATCATGGGCGAGAGTTCGAGCTTGCTGTCATCCTTGATTATCAGACTCATGCCCTTGCCCCGGATAACATCCGAAGAAGTTTCCTGCTCGCCGAGATAACCCTTGAGACGCTGTGTATATGCAACGAGGGTGTCTCTTGCCCTTATGCCGATCTCTTGTGAGGCATTGGCGCCGACTGCTTCCTGCAGGTAAGGCATGAACTCTTCGGCAAAAGACCTGACTTCATCTATGTTATCCGTATCGAGATATATGACCTGGCAGCTGCTGCACAGAAGCTGTTTGGTGAAGGCGATGTGCTTTGCAAGACCTGTGAGGTCGGATGCGAGCGTAGCTGTCCTTTCCGGATGTGATACATAGCAGAATCCGAGTTTTTGTCCCCACTCGATGAGTTTTACTCCTATGGGAGCCAGACCGCGCACGGCTTCAATCGCCATATCTGATCCCCAGATGCTTATCGCATTACAGAGGTTTGCCATCTGGCGCATGCCCTGGATGTCAGAGGAAGATGTATCGAACACGTAGATATAGTCCTTGAGGAGCGGCTGGTATTCGATGAACTGCATTATGAGCTTGAGCGACAGACCGTTGTCTGCAGAAGGAAGCTTCAGGATGTTTATGTTGCCGGTAAGCAGACCTTCCGCAAGTGAATACGCAGGAAGGAAATCCATGTTGCCGGCAGCGATGTGGAATATGACGCCGAGAGGCACTTTCTTTACATGAATCTGCGAGAAACCTTCGATCTTATCCGTTACATACTCATCGGTGTTGCCGAGCTCGGTCCTGACCTTCATCCAAAGATGCTCTTTGGAAAGGAGAGTGACGGCCTGTTTCTTGTAAGTCTCAACCATGTCCTGCGGAAGTTCTGTCAGCAAGTCATCAAACTTGCCTGCAAGGGTATCCTCGCGGAGCTGATCGACCGCGTCGATTATTATCTCGGGCGAAAGAGGCTCGCGCTGAAGGATTGAAGGGATCTTATCCTTTAATTCTTCGAGAAGCCGGTTCTGCTCGATGCTCTCATATATCTTGCCGTCAAACAGGATCATACTTTAACTCCCTCCAGGATATCTGCCGCGCCGGCAGCGCAGGTCTTGATGTCTTCCGGTGCCACGCGCCCGATGATCTCGAGATACGGCGTCTTAACTCCGCAGGGGCAGTCGGAACCGTCGCGCAGCACGCCGAGGTCGTCCGTCATGACAGAGAGTATCGGCGTTGCCTTGGTAAGCGGCGTTATGAGATTGACCAGTCCGACCTTGCCTTTTTCCACGGGCTCTAACGTATCAGGATCTCTTATGACGACATTGCCGTAGACCGGGACGTGGAATCTGTGCGCAGTGCAGTCACAGTACAATACTGGGTGTTCTACCGCGCCGAAAAACTCCACCACATTTTCTTCTCCTATCCCGAGCGTCTTTTCCGCCATGCGGTAGAAAGTTTCTTTGTCTGCAGCTTCCTGGTAGAACTGTTTCCAGCCGCCACCGAGCATTATCTTCGAGCCCGCAGGAAGCTTGAAAGACAGACCCCGCTCTTCAAGCAGACGGAAGAGGAAGAATGTGTAGGAAGGAAATCCCATGAACCTTACCGGCAGCTTGCCCTTCTCGTACTTCTTTAGCGCTTCCACGATGCCGTCGAAGTCCGGCTTGTAACCTGTCGGAGTAGGCTGGAGGATGAACTTCCTGCTGACCGCCGGAGCGAGGAAAGTAGTAAGATAAGCGGTCGTTGCCGCAGCCATCTTGTTGCCCCTTGTGGGCTTGTAACCCATTACGATGTATCTGCAGGGCTTAAGGGAAATAACGCCGTGATATTTGGTGATCTTAAGTGACATCCTGAGGGCAGATAGTGCAGCGGATAATTCGAACCCGATCACGCTCTTGTGACCGCTGCTCGTTCCCGAGGATGTAAGGGTAAACATGTGTCCTCCCGAAGTAAACCTGTGCTGCTTGAACAGCATGGTCGGGATGACGGGAATATCAGAGACTGTCTTGATGTCTTCAGAAGATTTGATGCCGAGTCCGGTGCAGATCTTTTTATAGTCTTCGCAGTGCGCGATCTGATAGTCGAGGTTCTCTTTGCAGGCCGCAAGAAACAGATCGGCTTTAGTGCCGTCGTAGGGGTCCCTGGATGCAAACAGTTGCCTTCTCAGCTTCATGATCGTCTCTTTATATTTGCATTTGCGTGGCCTTGCCGAACAGAGTGATTATATCACGAAAATGTCAAATGCCGTGGCAGCGCCTGTTATAGTAGAATAGTGGTCGGATAATATTTTGGGAGGGGATAGTATGAATAACCTTAAGAAAGCATTCATCTGTATTATCGGACTCGCTCTTATGCTTCCTGCACTTACTGCATGTGCACCTCAGGAGGAAGAGAAAGAGAAAGTCATCTATGAGGGAACAATCGAAGAGAAAATCGACGCGTTCTGGAATGACCACGAGGATACCGCTGCAGGTATGGCGGTCGGCGTTTTCGACAAGGACGGCGTGATCTACGAAGGCTACTACGGATACGCCAACCTCGAGAAGAAGACCGCAATTGACGAGAATACCGTCATCGACTGGGGCTCGACCACGAAGACGCTTGTTTGGGTCAGTGTCATGCAGCTCTGGGAACAGGGCAAGATAGATCTTGATGAGGACATCAGGACATATCTGCCGGACGGATTTTTGACAAACCTTTCTTACGACAAGCCTATAACGATGACTGACCTGATGAACCATCAGGCTGGCTTCCAGGAGTACTATACCGACATGATGCTCTTGCCGAGCTGCGAGCCGGTCTCTTTGGAAGAGGCGCTCAAGCAGGACCAGCCGCCGCAGATCTTCGAACCCGGCACGGTCACGGCATATTCCAACTGGGGCGTCGCACTTGCAGGCTATATTGTCGAATGCGTGTCAGGCGAGAGTTTCTGCGACTATGTTCACGAGAATATCTTTGAGCCTCTGGGCATGAATGATTCCGCGCTCGCACCTGACCTCAGCGACAATCAGAGCGTCGCTGACAGAAGATGGGAACTTTACTGCTACTCAGGCACGACGTCCATGACAGAGGCTTTCTATCTGATACAGCTCTATCCCGCAGGCGCGTGCGTATCCACGCTCGGAGATTATATCAAGTACGGACAGTGTTTCGTCCATGATGAGTTCCCGCTGTTCGAGAACCCTGACACGTTCGATGTCATGATGTCCGCGACATCTTACTTCGGCGACACGGATGTTGCGAAGAATGCACACGGCTTCTGGGCTCTTCCGTACGGTGACTCCGTTTACGGCCATGGCGGAAACACGCAGGGCTGTTCGTCTTACATTACATTTGATCCCGTAAACCAGATCGGCTGCGTCGTCATGACGAACCAGTCCGGTGAGAGCATCTTCAATATGGAAATGATGGAACTCATCTACGGCGAAAGCACCTGGGACTTCCCTGCTGCAGACGGAATCGAGGACGGCATGTACCATCCTGCAAGGACTGTGCTTCAGGGACACTTCAAACTCATGGGTGCATCATTCATGTCAACAGACTCGTTCGAGAACTGGTACTGGACCTACAACGAGGACGACGGCATCCCGAAATTCGAGTGCCTCTACGGCGATTACTATCTCGTCCCGACATGGCAGGTGGCAGCAGAATGCGTATTGATATACGGCTGGATCGTCTCGCTTGTAGTCGCGTTCGTTGCTTTGGGTGTCAAGTTTATCAGGTTCCTTGTCCGCAAGATAAGAAAGAGCGACAAGAAGACAATCCTCGGAACAAGCGTCGGTATTGCTTCCGTTCTTGAACTCGTTATCGCTCTCACGGTCGGCGCAGCCATGCTCATGATGGGTATATGGGTTCCCATAAGCGTGTACGGATTCCTGTTCCCCGTTGCTGGCGTGCTTACCCTGGTGCTCGCGGCACTGACCGTGTTCATGATCATCAAGTTCTGCACGACCGCAAAGAAAGCATCCGTGATCCGCAAGATCTGGAATATCCTGGCAATACTTTTTGCAGTGTTGAACGTGGCGCTTGTGATGTGTTTCGAGATGTGGCATTAAGTTCCTGAGAAATATTGAAAATAATTTTCGAAAACAATGAACCCGGATCGGTTTTGTTCCGTCTTATTAATGTGAACGGTAAACAAGAGGTATGATTATGCAGTATCGTTCGACTAAGACGAAAGGGTAAGAACTAATGAGTACAAACGATTACGAAGAATTCGCCGGACTGGTAAGGCGCTACAAGGATGGTGACAGCGAGGCTTTCGCTGCGATATACGAGAAAACATCGACGGGCGTCTATGCGACGTGCCTGGGTGTCTTAGCAGATCCCGAGGACGCGGAAGACGCGATGCAGGAGACTTATATATCGGTCTATAATAATATAGATTCCCTTGAACAGGACAAGACACTGATACCTTGGATCAACAGGATCGCAGTCAACAAGAGCCTTGATATCGCGCGCAAGAGAAAGGGCGATATCTATTATGAGGATGCTATCGCTACGGACGAGATCCCGGAAGGCGACGACGATTTCGAAGGCCTGCCCGAGTACTACGTCGTCGAGCAGAGCAAGAGTGATACACTTAACAGCATAATCAGGAGCGAGCTGTCTGACGTGCAGTATCAGACCGTGTTCCTTCATTACTACGACGAGATGTCCGTAGAGGAGATCTCGTCCGTCATGGGCTGCCCCGAAGGCACCGTCAAGACAAGGCTTAAATCTTCGCGCGTGCTTATAAAGAAGGCAGTCGAGCGTTACGAGACGGACAACAAAGACAGCCTCGAGCCTGCCGGTGCTTCTGCTTCCCTCGGGAAGTTTTTCGCCGCATTTGCAGGTACGCTTGCAGTACCTCCCGCAGTTTCCGTCATGGGCGCAGTCAGCGCTGCAACGGGCGTGGCTGCTGCAGGTTCCGCCGCATCTTCGGTTGCTGCTAACGGCGCTTCTGCCGGCGCGAAAGCATCCGCCGCAACCAAGAGCGCAGCTGCTGCCAAGGCCGCTTCATCAGCAGGCGCAGCGGCAGCGAAAGCAGGTTTCCTGTCCACCGCCGCAGGCAAAGCAGTCATCGTCGCAGTTGCTGCTTCAGTCGTGATCCCCGCAGGCGTCGGAGTCGCATACCTCATCAATAACAGGCCCGAAGAAGAGCCCGAGGAAGAGGAGATCGAGGTATCGGAATCCGAGACGGAAGAGATAGTAGTGCCCGTCGAGACAACTGCTTTAAGACCCGAGCCTGCAGAGACGGTGCCTGTCGAGACCGAACCCGCTTTGGTCGACGTCGCACTTGAAGACCTGCCTGACTTCGATAAACTGCAGAACTTCATCGGATGGTGGAACTGCCACGATTATGACTGTACTGCGGTGCCGGATGATTTCGTGCTGACGGACATGTTCACGTCCGATATGGGATTGCTGGTTAATTTCGCGGCGTACTATCCCGATTACGATGCGTACCAGGAGTACGACGACCCTCAGGGCCTGTTTACGATGCTGCCGTGTTACCGCGTCTCGGAAGACCAGCTCTACTGGGTCGAGTCGAACATCTTAAACATCTCCGCTGATGATATGGCGCGCATCAACGCGAACATCGTAACGTCGACGGACGGTCAGTATTACTACGGCGGCTACATCCAGGACGGCTATGTCTGGTTCCAGAGAGGCTGGGCCGTCGACGCGATGGTCGAGATGATAATCTCCGCGAAGACCGACGGTCAGTACTACTACATCACGTCTGTCGAATACGACGAGCTTACCGTCGAGAACAACCCGTCCTACGAGCCCATGAAGGAAGGCCAGAGATACGACTACGTCATGGAGTACAAGGAGGTCGACGGCGCGTTCTACTGGACGATCTTAAGCTGCGGCGACAGCACCTCCACATATGACGCAAGCGACATGCTCGCCATCCTCCCGGAGCAGTTCTCATACGCAGATACCGGTTGGAAAGAAGCATACGCTTCGGTCGTATCAAACACCAAGCCGCAGGACTTCGACAACGGTTACAACGAAGGTTCCTATAGCGAGATCCTCTGCGATCTTGTCCTCATCAACGACGACGACATCCCCGAGCTCATCGTGAGCGTAAAGGTGAAAAACAACGTCTGCTACGGCCATCTTTACACATTTGTCGGAGGCGAGGCCGTGCTTCTCAAGAGCCTGTACGGATACGAGTCCTGCTACAACTCATACGAGCCCCGCGGAAACTGCATCATCACCGGCGGCGGCCCCGAGCAGAACGGAGCCTTCTTATTCACGTTCGTAGGTCACATGACAGATGACATGATGTCCCTGGATAACCTGTCCCTGGCTCGTTCGAACTTCGACCTCATCGCATATGAGTACGTCTACGACGATCCGAACGCGTACACCACCGTGCGTTATTACTACTACGACAGCAATAACCAGGCGGTCGAGATCAGCGAGGCAGAGTACCAGGCGCTCATCCCCGGCGAAAACGCTCAGCCCCTCGAAGGCACCATGTCGGCAGACTACTTCCTGGAGGCGCTGGGAGTGTGATTCCAGGCGACGCGAAAAACTTCTGACGGACCTTAGTTTCTGTCCTATTATTGTCCCAACAATGAGAGTAGAATTGTGTTGTAGGGTAGGAAATGGGCAGATTATAACGAGGTATTATTATGAAGTTTTTTCACGTATCAGATCTTCATTTTGGCAAGACATTGTACGATGTAAGGCTGGTCGAGAAGGATCAGCCGTATTGGATCGATCAGTTCCTTAAGGCGGTCGATGAGCATCAGCCTGACGTTGTCGTCATCGCGGGTGATATCTATGACCGCAAGCAGCCTTCTGATGAAGCGATAGTGTTGTTTGAGAGATTGCTCAGCGGTCTTGCCAAGCGCGGTAAGACGGTCTTCGTTGTCCCGGGCAACCACGATTCGAATGTAAAGCTGTCGCAGTTTTCTGAATTCCTGGAAGAGAAGAATATCTTCATTGCCAGAGAAGTCAAGAAGGAGATCGAGCATCACGAAGTCGGCGGTGTGGTCTTTTGGCTGATGCCGTTTTTCTATCCGCTTCTCGTTGCTGATACCCGTGTCTTTGATGATCCTGACATCGATTCTTATGATAAAGCGGCAAGGGCTCTCATCGAAGCTCAGGATATCGATACGAGTAAGTGCAACGTGATCATATCCCACCAGAATGTGATCGCGGACGGCGTAAAGCCGGTGCACAGCGATTCAGAGTCCAGTATCGGCGGAGTGGGAGAGATAGAGTATTCGGCATATGATAAGTTCGACTATGTGGCGCTCGGACATATACACAATGGTCAGTCGATCGGCAGAGATACCATAATTTACAGCGGCTGCCCGCTGTTTTACGATTTCTCCGAGGAGGGCCGCGATAAGAAGGTCGTAATGGTCGAGGTCAATGAATCCGGCAGGATCTCAAAAGAAGATATCTCGTTTATAGATGTTCCGCTCCTTCATAAGATCAGGACCTTTACCGGAACCGTCGACGACCTCGTCGAGGAGGGCAAGGCTTTTACGGATAAGAATGATTACTATGTCCTTTGCACCGTCAATGCCAGGACAGTTTCTTCCGTTGACAGGGACAAGTTGAATGCCGTGTTCGGATCTTGTCTCATACATATCGGCAAGAGTGACGGTACTGATGATTCCGGAGAAAACGGCGGGGATCCAGAAAGGAAAAAGATCAAGAAAACCAATATCAAAGCTGCTTTCGAAGATTTCTATCAGGAGAAGACCGGAGATTTTCTGGATGATGTCCAGCTCGATGTGATCGAGAAGATGATCGAACAGCAAAGCAGGAATCCGCAGTCGTATATCGCGCTCTCGAATTCTTCTGAGAATAAGAAGAAGTGTGAAGCTGAGACTGACGAACTATTGGATTTCCTTTTGGCGGCAATAGATAAGATCGAAGATCAGAATGGGGAGGGAGAAGCATGAGACCTCATAAGTTAACAATGAAGGCATTCATATCTTATGCAGATGAAGTCACCGTTGATTTCGATGCGTTGGGCAATACAGTATATGCGATCGTCGGCAATACCGGTTCAGGTAAGACGGCTATTTTTGACGGCCTGATGTTTGCCCTTTACGGTGTGTGCAGCGGCGAAGGCAGAACGGGTGCCGATTACGAGCAGATACATTGCGATCTTTGCAAGCGTGAAGACGGGTTTAAGGAACCGATGGTAATAACACTTGAGTTCTCCAGCGGTGAAGACAGATACAAAGTGACCAGAAAGTTATACTGGGGCAAGACCAATAAAGCCGAGAAGGCGGCATTTGATTCCAGTCTCAGCATATTTGATGAAGCGGCCGGGAAGTATAAGAGTGTGGCCTCAAGCATTCATAAGTTCGATAATCTCGGCAAAAACACGGTGACTCAAGAGATCCAGAAAATCATCGGACTGGATGCCGGTCAGTTCAAGAACATCGTGATGATAGCACAGGGCGAATTTGCCAGATTCCTTAATTCGGGCGCTGATGAAAGGAAAGATATCCTCGGCAAAGTATATAGGAATCAGGAGCACGCGGATCTTCAGGCAAGGATCCATCAGGCTGTTGCCAGATTGACAAAGAGAGATGAAGAACTGAGCGTGATCGCCAAGCAGAAGTTATCAGAGTTTAATGTGCCGGATTATTGCGGTCTGTCTGATGAAGATCTTGAGAAACTCAATGTTGACCACCCGGACCTCTTCAGCGTTATCGGGTCCGTCATTGCAAAGATGAGCGAGAGGAATGAACATCTCGAACAAGAGACCAGGGCTCTTGAGGAGGCTAAGACTGCAAAAGACAGAGCTATGACTGCGGCCAAAGAGTCGAACAATTTGTTTGAGACCTTAGATAAAGATAGAGACAGACTTAAGGCGCTCGAGAATGACAAGGACAATATAGATGCATTACGCAGCCGGCTGAAGACCGTCGATGCTGCATCTAAAGTGCTGCCTTACGAGAGTGCGTCCGAGAGCGCCGCTTCGGCTTTGAAAGACGCTGTTGAAAGACAGAAGGACCTGGAAGAAAAGTATGACAAGAAGAATGCCGAGCATAAGAACCTCGAAGCTGAATCAAAGAAGATTGCCGATAAGAACGGGGCTGAGATCAAGAAACTTACAGATGAGATCAGTAAGATAACTACGATCCTGCCGTTCTATGGAGAGTTAGAGAATAGCCGTATGGCTCTGGATGCAGCTATTAAAGATCGTGAGGCAAACAGTAAAAAGGCGAAGAAACTGTCAGACGAGTTAACAGCTCTGAAAGCAAAAGAAGAAGAGTATAAGGAGATTCTCGAAGGTCTCGAGAATGCAGGCGATCCTGCTGTTGCTGCAGCTGAGAAAGAATTAACTCAGGTTGAGGAAAAGCATAAAAATCTTACTGATTTTGAAAGTGCGGTTAAGAATTATCAGAAGCTTGAGTCTGAGATGACAAAAGCTCATGAACAGTGGAAGGGTGACAGCACTGCTGCTAATGCTGCCGGTGAGGAATATATGAGACTTAACAGCCTATTCATTGACGGGTATGCTGTCGTCCTCGCAGATGAGATGCGTTCGAGGCTTGAGACAGACGAAGAGATCGAATGCCCCGTATGCGGCGTAAAGCATACGAAAGCTGACATTTCATCTTTCGCTCATACCGGAAGCGAAGGCGATGCTGTTCCTTCCAAAGATGACGTCGACGCTGCCCTTAATAAAAGAAATGCCTTGGAAGCGGAAGAGAAAAAGAGTTCTCAGGTCTTCCATGATCTTGACGGCAAATGCAAGGCTGCTAAGAGTTCCATCATCTCTGATTCAAAGAAACTCATTGGAACCGAATCTTGGGATGATATCATCTCCGGCGACCTGCTTGATAAGTGCAAAGCAGAGTGCGCAGATGAGGTGAAGAAGGCTGAAGCGACTCTTACTAAGGCTGTTAAGGATCGTAAGCTCAAGACCGACACTTCTACAAAGCAGCATGAACTTAAAGATAAGATCGACAATAAAGAAACTGAACTGAAGGAAGCTGAAAAACATATGTCGGAAGCTGAGCGCGAGGCGGGCGTTTGCGAAGCGAAAGTCAAAGAGCAGATGAAGCCTCTGGCAGGTTACCCTGATACCAAAGCCGATGCCGAGAAAAATAAGGCTGCAGCAGAAAAGAGGGCGAAGGCTCTTCAGACAGAGATCGATACAGCTGCTAAGGAGGAGCAGGAATGCGGCAAGTTGGTAAGCGGGTTGCAAGGCAGTATCAAGAGCACAGGCGAGGAGATCGGTAACCTTACCTCTAAGGCTAAGGAATCAGAGAGTCTGTATAAGGCGAACCTTGCTAAGTACGGCTTCTCAGAAGAAACGGATTATAAGGCTGCATTGGTCCAGGACGGCAAAAAGCTTACCGCCGATAACATTGAAAAGTGGATCGAATCAAAGAGTGATACGGTTAATGCTTACGATAGTCAGGTAAAAGAACTCAAGACAAGGATCGCTACTCTCGAGAAGCAGACAAAAGGGAAAGAGAAAGTGGATGTTGCCGCACTCAAAGGCGAGATTAAAGACCTTGATGATCAGCTCAAGCCGAAGAAGAAAGAACTTGAGAAGAACAAGTACGATCTCAACAGATTCGGTGAGATCCAAGAAAAACTCGCTGGCATTATTAAGACAAGAAGAAAGTACGAGCTTGCAAGCAGGTATCTGAAGCTTATAGATGATGTAGCCAATTCTCCGACAGGAGAGAAGTTTGATGCTTATATACTCAGAGACTTCTTTATGGCTATTCTTGATTCGGCTACAGGCCGGCTGGAGGTAATGACCGGTGACAGGTTCTCTTTGGAATATGATGATGAGGAGAAGAAAGGACTGGGAATCAAGGTCTTGGATAATAAGACCAATACTTTCCGTAAGACGATAAACTTCTCCGGAGGTCAGTCTTTCGAAGCGTCGCTTGCTCTTGCACTCGGAGTTGCTGACACGGTTCAGAATGAGGAGAATAAAGCTATCCAGATCGAGAGCCTGTTCATCGATGAAGGATTCGGTACGCAGGACAGCGACAAACTCAAGATCGTGAAGCAAGAACTCACCAAACTGTCCGGCGGCAAGCGCCAGGTTGGTATCATCTCACACGTTGAGGAATTTGAAGATAATGAGATCAATAAGGTCCGGGTAAAAGAAGGAACCAGAGGCAGCTTCATAAAAATCGAAGCCAGCAAATGATCTCGGATCAAAAGTAAAGGGCGGCCAAGTGGTCGCCCCATTTTGTATCAGTGATTTGCGTAAACAATAAGTTTGTCGCCCTTGTCGAGCTTGACTGTGCTCGGGGATTCGACGGAATTGAACAGGCAGACATTGCCTTCGCGTTTGACGTAGCCGAGGATGAGCGTCGGTGTCTGTTCATCTTTCGGGATGGACGGATCGGTGGATGCTTTCCATACGGAGTAGATGAGGTCGCGCGGAGTACACTCGGGCGGGATCTCGTCGAAGAAAGTATCTGCTTTCTTGATGTAGATCTCTTCGCTGTCGAAGACTTCCGCGTCTGCGTCGTCATAGGAGAGGATCTCGTTGTAGAAGTCGAAGATGGCGTCTTTCTCACCGATCTGAGTGATCATCTTGGAGATGTATCTGTTACTGATGACGACGTTGCGCACGCTGTAACTGTTGACGATGTCGTGGTGGCGCGGGTTGACGATTTCGACGACGATGTCTATGCGGTCGGGGTTGAAGTTCACGTCAGCCGCAGCCCTGTCGCTGATTATCTCCTGGATGTAGACGAGGTTTGCGAGAGCAGCGGAATCCTGCTCGTTTGCGTCTACCATGTCATCAGATAAGATGAGCACTGAGATGTCGCCATTGTTGTCCGTGAAGAATTTTTCGATGGCCTTGCACATCAGATCCTTATCGAAGATGGAAGCTGCGATCGTCTTGCTGACGAACGGGTACTCCTTGTAGAAATCCATCTTCTTCAGATTCTCCGCGTCATCGATGATGTTGATGTTAAGGATCTGCTCGCCGGTGTCCCTGTAGTTCCATTCGTTGCTGAAGGACTGGAAGCTCTTCATCATCTCGGTGCAGTTGCTGTTGTGGCCCAGGATGAGGATGTTCTTTTTGTCGATCCAGTAGTCGCGGTTGAGTTTGACGGAGATGTCTTTCGCCGGGGCGGAAGTGGTCTTACCGATATCTTCCGGCGAGGATGCGGCGTAGTAGAAATAGTTGTGGCCTTCGACCTGGCGCGATACCAGCGGTATGGCCTTGTCGTGGGTGTTGATGTAGTCGGTTATGTAAGCATTGGGATCTTCTGTCTTCAGTTCGTCGACGTAGAAGGTCGCACCCTTGTTGGAGAATAACTCGCGGTATGCGAGGTTCAGGTTGGGCATGACGGAGAACTGTGACAGGAGCTGGCCTAGGAGAACATTGACGCGGATAGGGACGATGGTGCACTTGCGGTAGATCTGCTTGTAGCGGATGATCTTGCCGACCAGTTCCTCGGTCCAGTCGTCGTTGATCTCGACGACGATGCGCTGGTTGTCGCGGGAGATGTCCTTGGACACGATGTCTGCGACCTGCATGAGTGCCTTGATCGTCTTGGAATTGCCTTCGGTCTGGCCCTTCTTGCTGCCTGCCTGCTCGTCGTCCAGGATGATGACGGACTTGGCGGAGAGCAGCGAGATGTTGTGGAGCTGGTTTGCAGAGAAGATGTCTCCCTGACGTACGACGACGGTAAGGTTGTTCTTGAGCTTGCGGCGGTTGTAGCTTAAGTTCCTCTCGAAGAAAGGACGTCCCGCCAGGTCGCGCTTGAGCCTTGTGTTCTCCTGTCTGATCGTATCCTGGAGTTTCTCGCCCACCTCACGCGTGATCTCGTCTTTGTCCATGTCGGACAGTACGACGATGATCTGGTCATACTCGGCGTACAGGAAATCGTTGATGATCTCAGATGCGCGCGAATTCCAGTTGAGGATTATCACATGCTCGGAGACATTGATGCTCGTGTTGCCCGAATTCGAATTCTCGATGAATCCGGAGATGTAGTTCGTAACGTAACCGATAACGGCGCCGCTGAACGTTATCATGCCGATTATTACGATGCCTATGCAGATGATGGGGATCAGATACCCCGCAGCACCGACATCGCCTACGACCGCCTCGATACAGCCCGCATCGAGGATCATCGTTATCGTGCAGTACAGAGCCTCAAAGAAACTCATCTCGTTCTGGCCTGCGAGGATCATGATGACCAACGCGCCCACGAGGAAGAACAACAGGTTGAATACGAGTATCGCGAAAAGCACCACCTGTCCCGGCTGCTGGGAAACCTTGATGCTGAACCATTCCCTAAAACGTCTTTTCATAATTAACACCCAAAATAAAAACGTGCGGCACAATGGCCGCACAGTCATGCATCTAATCCTTAAAACTCAACAGTCTCCGGAGCAGCGGTGAACGAGCTGAATGTAGCTTTCGCGTTCTGCATGTAGAAGACTTCGGTGTTTCCGTCGTCTGCACTGTACATTGCCTGGAGCTGGGGATAACTCTCGAGCATGGATACGCGAGCCTCGCGTCTGTCGTCCTCGATAAGCTCGCACTCTACGCGGAGCCACTGGCCGTCCTTGAATGCACAGATCTCAGCCTTGGGGTTGGCGTGGAGCTGCTGCGATACGGGCTTAACCTTGCCGGTCTGAATATAGAGCTTGCCCTCGAACTCGTTGACTGTTCCGAAAGGTCTTACTCTCGGCTGGTCGCCCTCAACGGTTGCCAGATAATATGTGTCAGCTGCCTTAAGAAAATCCAATACTCTTTGCATGGTCATGCACCTCCCGGGAATTGTTATAACAAGATAATAATAACACGATATCGGTAGGTTGTCGGGGGTGGCTTATGCCAATAGTAAATAATAAGTTTTCCCGAAAGTAACATATACAAAAGTATAATGTAAGTATCTTAAAACGCGAGGACACGTGCGGGATGAATATCTCTGATTACATGTCGGACAACTGGATACTGCTCCTTACACTCTTGGGGTATGCGATCTGTCTTATCTCGACTGTTTTCCTGGACAAGAAGACGGTCAGACGTTCGTTTGCGCTGATCATCGAAGTCCTCCTGCTCTCGATCGTTGTCTATGTCGAATTCGGTATTGCCGGCAGTGCGGAATTCAGGATGCAAAGGCTCCTCCTGATGACTTTGAGATACAGTGCCACTCCGTTTTTAATCGCGCAGATTATCTATACGGTCGTTAAGCGCCAGACCTGGATTGTTTTCATGCCGGCGGTCGTTGTGGCTGTCATCAATGTTATCTCTATCTTTACGGGAATCGTTTTCGGACTGGACGATGCTAATAAACTGGTCCGCGGTCCGCTCGGACTGCTGCCGTTCATCGCTCCGGGTCTTTACTGTGCGGCACTTTTGTTCCTGCTCATTAAGCACAGCAGCAGGCAGAGAACGGAGATCGTGCCGATCATCTTCTTTGCGTTTGCGTTCGCATCAGGCCTGATACTCCCGTTCACCATTGGCAGCGACTACTCGAAAGTCTTCTGCGAGACTATTGCCGTGTCCATGTTCGTGTACTACGTTTTCCTGATATTGATGCTTACCAAGCGCGATGCTCTCACTGGACTTCTGAACCGCCAGGCATACTACGCCGATGTCCGCAGCGAGCCCGAGAATATTGCGGCTCTTGTATCGGTCGACATGAATGGCCTCAAGGCTATCAACGACAACGAAGGACACAAGGCAAGTGACGAAGCTCTTTCTACGATATCCGATTGTTTCCTGCGTGCGGCAAAAGGCAAACACCGCGTGTACCGCTTAGGCGGCGACGAGTTCGTTATCGTCTGCAGGAAATGCACAGAAGATGACGTGAAGGCGCTCTGTGATCGTATCAATGACATGGTAGGGGCTACCAAATACAGCTGCTCGGTCGGTTACAGTTATTCTGGTACCGGCGACAAGTCGATAGACGATCTCCTCAAGACTTCAGATGAGAAGATGTACGCTGCAAAAGAGAAGTATTACAAGGAACGCGGCGTGGCGAGAAGAGAGCATTGACGGAAAAAGAACTCCGTGATACATTATTAAACATGTTCAATAATTGTTCGCGGAGACCGTAAACTTGCTTAAAGAAAAGAAGACAGAAATCACCAGACAAAAGCTTTTGGACGCCTGTGATGCCCTGATTACGGGCAGCGACGATCCCATGAAGGTGACCTCCAGACAGATTGCGGCGGCAAGCGGAATGCAGGCTGCCATGATCAATTACTGTTTCGGTTCCAGGGAAAAACTCATCTACGAAGTCTTCATGCGCAAGTACCAGAATGCGCTCGAAGATGCTGATGTCAGAAAGATAGTCGAATCCGACATGAGTCCCAAGGACAAACTCAAAGAACTTCACTTCATCATCGCATCATTCCTCGTGAAGAATTATCAGTTCACAAGGGCTATCACAAGCTTTGTTCTCTTTGAGCGCGATCTGTCCAAGGAAGCATTCAGCTACGGGCTGGTGAAGGCACATTACGCAGGTGCGAAAAACGACACCGAGTGCCGAATGATCGCTTACGAACTGTCGGCGATGCTTCAGCTTGTCCTATACCGCAAGGAAGACATGCGTGAGTACATGGGACTGGATCTGGACGATGAGAAAGAGCTTCGCAAATACATTGATATGAGGGTGGATCTGCTGCTGTCATGAGATACGTTTATTCATTCAAGGATTGTCCGGACGAGATCCTGGACCGCGTCGGAGGCAAGGGCGCATCATTGGTAAAGATGGTGCGCATGGGACTGCCGGTGCCCGATGGTTATGTGGTTACTGTTGACGGTTTTGAAGAAGGCAATCCCAGAGAAGAAGTCTTGTCTTTTTTGTCGCATGCGATAACAGGTGACGGCACATATGCAGTAAGATCTTCTGCACTTAACGAGGACGGCAGCGACAACAGTTTCGCAGGACAGTATGAGACGGTCACGGATGTTAAGCCCGAAGACATAGAAGAAGCGCTTGGCACTGTAGGGAAGAGCGCATACTCGGCACGTGTCGAGGCATACACGGCATCGGCGGATGTGGATTTCGAAGGCATCGGCGCAGTCGTGCAGAAGTTCGTAAAACCGGAGATGGCAGGAGTTCTTTTTACGGCTGATCCCATCACGGGAAGCGCGGCAACTATGGTCGGCAATCTCGTGCGGGGCGAGGGCGAGCTTCTCGTATCAGGCGAATCTGATGCCGAAGAGTTCAAGATAAACGCAATGAAATACGCGTATACCGGAGATGCGTCATTCGCACCACATGCGAAACATCTCTTCAAGTATGCGCGTAAGATACAGGAAGCATACAACTGCCAGGTCGACATCGAGTGGGCAGTCTCGGGTGGAAAACTCTATGTGCTCCAGGCACGCCCGATCACGACGATGAATCCGATCGACAGAAGGACATACAGGATCAACGGCAGCCTGTCAGGAGAACACCTTCTCACGAAAACAAACGTCGGCGAGATCTTCATGCGCCCGCTGACACCTGCGACATACAGCGCGCTTGAGAAGATAAATGAATTTCTTGGTCTGCCTGAATGGCTTACGGCCATAGACGGTCAGGCATACATGAATGTAAGCGTAGTCTGCTCGATGTTGGTGGCAATGGGCATGTCTCGCCCCAAAGCATACGATGCCATCAAGGATATCGTCGGAAGCGTACCGGAAGGGACCGAAGTGCCGATCGCGCCTTTTGATGCGCGTAAGTTCAAACGCAATCTCAGAAAACTTGTTTTCGGCGACAAGACCGGAATGCGTAAGATGAGCAAGCGCGAGAAGATCGAGATGGTCCGCGACCTTCAGCAGATTTCGCAGGACATGATAGATGAGATACGCAAACTGAATACAAATGCCGAACTTGCTTCATACTGGGACAAGACCATGATTCCCCGCCTCAAGGAAGGGCTTTCTGCCGTTATGGCTACCTGCGGAACACAGATGGTCCCGCTGTTCGGTACAAGATCCAAACTCGATAAGATGGTCGGTCCCGAGATGTCAGGCAAGCTCTGCGGCGGCGGACTCGGTATGCTTGCCAGCATGAAGCCTGTGCTTTTGCTTGAAGACCTGAAAGACGGAAAGATAGATGAAGATGA
Source organism: Saccharofermentans sp. (assembly GCA_024692105.1). Next base: position 9,518 of record JAILMZ010000013.1, on the reverse strand, counting down.
ATATATGAACGAGTGCGGTCAGCGCTGCATCAACGAGATGGAACTCGCTGAACCGAGACCGTACGAGACTGAAGATTATATCAGTAACGCTCTTGCCAATTACGAGGATCTCGGCGTGAATGCACACGCGATGCTCGCCGCAAGTGAGGAAGAGTACAAAAAAGCGATGGCTGAGCTTGAGAAAGAAAACCCTGCTCACGCCCGCAAGGCCGCAAAGATGGTGGATAAGTTCGCGGACGCACACAGATTCAGGGAAGAGATGAGGAGCAAAGGAGTTTGGATCTTCAGCATACTGCGTGAGTTCCTCCTCCGCGCAGGTTCGGTCAACGGTCTCGGTGATGATATCTTCATGCTCTATCTCGATGAGACACTTGCACTGGTGAAAGGCGAAGGGACTGTCCCCGAAGGACTTGCAGAGCGCAAAGCTAATTATGCAAAAAATTCTTCCAATCCTGCTTACCCCGCAGTCATTATCGGACGGTTCGATCCTTCTTCGTGGACAGATGATCCTGCGCGCAGACTGGACTTCTATTCCCAATCGGTATCAGCCGATAAACTCGGTTCTGACATATCCGGTTTCCCGGGCGCGGCAGGCAAGGTCACAGGCACGGTCCGCGTGATAACGGACATTGGCGACATAGATACGATCGAGCCCGGTGAGATACTCGTTGCGTGCGCGACGAACATCGGCTGGACCAGAGTGTTCCCCAAGGTCTCGGCCATCGTCACCGACATCGGTGCGCCGCTGTCTCACGCTGCCATAGTCGCAAGAGAGTTCGGCATCCCGGCAGTAGTCGGATGCGGCAATGCGACGACGGTCCTTAAGACGGGGGATATGGTCGAAGTCAACGGCTTGACAGGCGAAGTGAAGATCCTCAGTTAAGAAAACAAAACGGGCGGCCGCTTGGACCGCCCGCTTTCTGCGTGATAAAAAACCGTCAACCTTCAGGGTAGAAAACGATATCCAGGAAGTCGATATCGAGCGTTATCGAACCGTCATCATTGAAGCTTGCCGTAAAGTCATCCATAGTGACGCTTTCAAACGTCATCTTATCTCCTGATACCGTGTATGTGCCGTAATCCCAGGAATCGGAAGATCCAATGTAACCAAGGACGAGCGACTCCATTATCGAGTCTTCAAGGAATTGATAGTCGTCAAATCCGAGACTTGCTGCATACTCTTCCACTTCGTCTTTGTCGCAACCCAGGAAATCAGCCATTAACTCATCGCTGTTCGCATACAGGTAATCGTACATGTTTTCTTTGAATTCATCCTCGTCTATCCAAAGCTCATACATTCCGTCTCCGAGCTTGAGATACATGGTTGTCTGAAGGTTGCCTTCCATCTCGACATCGTAGCCTTCCATGTACAGATAGTTGTTACTGAAGGAATCCGTATAATCGAAAACAGTTACATACGTATCGCCCTCAAGTTCTCCGAAAACATAAGAACCAAAAGGATCCTCTTCGCTTTCGTCTTCAACTGTTATTGAATCAGAAGCAACCGTGCTGTCACCGATCTTAAGGTATACCGTGTAATAGCCTGCAGGAACCTCGCCGTCGACATAGTATCCGCAATAAACGTAGTTACCGTAACCTGTGACTGCATCGTCCGGCTGGAAGGTCTGACCATCGCAGCTTATGGTGCATGTCATAAGGTCAAGGTACTCTTCCACATCTTCATCGAAAGCAACCATCATCTCGATATAACCGAAGCCGGTGTAGATATCGGTATACTGCACGAGATTAGCAAGGTCCGGCATTATCTCGGGAGTAAAAACGTAGAAATCGAAGATCTTCTTGTAATCCTTGTCTCCGATGTTTGAGATAAGCCAGTCTCCGTCGTCACTAACGAACTCGAAAGTAACCTGGACTTCTTTGGTCTTCTTGGATGAATCAAGTATCTTGAGAACCTCGTCAATGCTGGTATAAGTGTCGCCTGCGAGAGCGTCCTCATAGTCGACCATCGTGAAGGTGACATCGACAGATGCTTCGTCCTTGTCGATCTTCACTGAGTCTTCGTCTATCTCGTACTCAAGCGTGTCTGCGACAGCATCGACGAAAAGGAGACTGTCTTTGGATAAGTATGAAGTATCCAAAAGTACCGACAGTTCCTCTGCTTTGGAACTGCTCTTTTTCTCATTGGTGAGCTTTATTATCTTGCCTGCATCGCACGTTGTCAGCGCTGCTGCGAAATCATCCGCCGCATCGACAATCTCTTCTGTCTTTGCGCCGCCTTGAAGCAGTCCGCATGATGCGCACGAGAGTGCAACCGTACCTGCCGCCAATACTGCGACAGTTCTTATAAGTTTCTTCATGGCCTTTACCTTAACCTTCAGGGTAGAATTCAAGCGGTTCTCCGTTGTTCAGGAAAGAGTCGCCTGCGTTTACATAGATCATGTCATCGCCGAGCGTACCGTCGAAGCCGGAGTAATCGTAGCTTGAGAAATAGATGTAGTCGCCGGTTATCGTGTATGTACCGCCATCAACGAGATCGGAGTAATCAGCGGAGTACTCGCTTACCATTGCCTGGACCATGGAAGACTCCAGCGCATCATAAGTATCTTCTCCGAGTGATTCTCTGTAAGCATCGAGATCTGCCTCGCTTGACAGTCCGTAGAAGCCCATCATTATCTGATCCTTGTTATCGGTAAAGAAATCGATGAGGTCTGCGTTGAATGTCTCGCCGTCAACCTTGAGCAGGTACTCGCCGTCATCGCTTAAAGTAAGTTCGAACCATATACCGATCTGGCCTTCAAAGTCCAGATCAAAACCAGCTTCAACAAGGGTTTCTATGAAAGCATCAGTGCCGTCTGCATAGCAGAGGTAAACATCGCCTTCGATGTCATAGTTTACGACAGAACCCGAACCGGAACCTGAGTCGTTGTCGATGTCAATGGATTCGGATGCGATCACGGTATCGCCGTATTTGGCGGTTATCGTATATGTGCCCGACTCGAGCGGACCGTCAACAGTTATGTCGCACCAGATGTAATCGGTGTCACCGTATGGAGTCTGGTTGCTCATATACAACTCGTCATCGAGATAAACATCGAACGTCATATCGTCGATGTATTCGCTGACATCCTCAAGAAAAACGACCGACAGGTATACGTAGTTATAGTCGCCGAAAATATCAGAGTAGTTTACCAGTTCTGCAAGGTCGGGAGTGAAGGATACATCCAAACCGTAGAATCCGTAAAGCTTGACATATGCCTTGTCGTCAAGGTTGGAGATGAGCCACTCATCGTCGTCTTTTTCAAACTCGAAAGTGACTTCAACCTCGCATGTATCGTCGCAGTCCTTGATGGCATCTACAGCCTCGGAGACGTCTTTGAAGTCGCCTTCGTCAAGCACTGCCTCGTAGTCAGCCATCGTGAAGGTAACGTCGACTGATGCCTCGTCTTTTTTGATCTTCACGGAGTCTTCGTCGATCTCGTATTCGATCGTGCCTGCGACTGCATCAGCGATAGCCTTCTGCTCATCGGTGCAGTCCTCGCCGTCAAGAAACGCCTCGAGGTCTTCTACTATGTCGCTGTCCTTCTCTTCGTTGGTAAGTTTGGCGATCTTGCCTGCGTCGCAGGATGCGAGTGCCTTCGCGAAATCATCCGCCGCATCGACGATGTCTTCGGGTTTAGCGCCGCCTATGGGAAGAAGTCCGCATGATGCGCATGCAAGTGCCATTGCTCCGGCAAGTGCTGCCGCTGCTGCTCTTGAAGTAAATGTCTTCATGTTTATCTCCTTATTATCCGTGTTGTGGCCTTTCAACCGTTCATTATTATAGTTCATCACAGCGCGAGGCTCAATGTCGGGGCTTTCTTAGCAGGTGCTATAATGGTCACAAAAAAGTCTTGAGGTGTGCATATGAGCAAGAAGATATTGTGTTTCGGAGATTCGCTGACGTGGGGGTTCGCCCCGGAGACGAGACAGCGTTTTGATGCTGACAGCAGGTGGCCGCGCGTAATGGGCGCGCTTCTTGGCGATGGCTACGAGGTGATCGAAGAAGGCCAGAACGGCAGGACCATAGCGACTGAGGATCCGGCCGAGGGCGAGAAAAACGGTCTCACATATATAGGTCCCTGCCTCGAGAGCCACACTCCGCTTGACTATGTCATCATCATGCTCGGCTCGAACGACTGCAAGCGCAAGTTCTCCTACTCGCCGATGGACATTGCAGGCGAGATGCAGATCATGCTCGAGAAGATAAAAGCCTACAACGACTTCAGGTGCCAGGGAAGATTCAAGATCGTGCTCGTATCGCCGCCGCTCATCTCGGAGGCAATAAAAGAGTCGTGGCTGGGGGACAGTTTCGAGTACGAGGAGGCGTGCAAACGTTCCGCAGGACTTGCGGACTGGTACAGGCAGCTTGCGGACATGTATGGTGCGGCGTTCGTTAATGCCGCAGAACATGTTACGGCGAGCGATGCGGACGGATGCCATCTGGATGCCGAAAACCAGCGGAAACTCGGGCAGGTAATGGCTGACTGCATCAGGAATCTCGAGGGTTAACCGGGTCTTTATACAAAATTAAAAAAATCTTTATATTATGCTATAATCTTTATGGGAAAATCGTCTTAACCGAAGCTGTCGCTTAAAGCCGCAAACAGCGAGGAATTAAGAGGGACATGAAGAAAGCATACGCATTCAGGAATATATTCACAAAAGCAGGAACCATCGCAATGGCGGCGGTGCTGGCAGCAGGCGTTTTCGCTGCCCCCGCACGCAGCATTCTTGCGGATGATGAGGAAACCGCATCAGATCAGGACAACATCGAAGTCATGGATCCGTCCGGACAGGATGACGGCTATGCTGCGGTTCTTTACGATAACCAAAACGGACTGCCGACTTCCGAAGCTAATGCGATAGTCCAGACGGAAGAAGGCTTCATCTGGATCGGAAGTTACAGCGGACTTATCAGGTACGACGGCAACACGTTTGAGAATATGTCGATCGACGCGGGCATCTCGTCAGTCGTCAGCCTTTATGTTGATTCACAGAACAGACTCTGGTTAGGAACGAATGACAGCGGCATCTCAGTAATGGAAGACGGCCAGTTCAGGACGTTCAACAGGAATGACGGTCTTACCTCACTGTCGATAAGAGCCATCTGCGAAGATCAGAACGGCAATATCATTATCGGCACGACTGAGGGCGTTATCTGGATAGATACTGACATGGTAGTGCATACGCTTGACGCAAAGGAAATCGCGGATAAGTATGTAAGACAGCTCGAAGCCGGTGCGGAAAACACAATCTACGGAACTACGCTGGACGGCTGCGTGTTCATGATCAAGGATCTGGAACTTGTCGGTTTCTATGACGAGAGCAATCTCAGCGGAATCGAGAAAGCAAGATCCATCGTGCCGGATCCGGAAAGACCGGGCTTTGCCTATATCGGAGACTCCGGAAATACCATCTACTACGGCAAGTTCGCTGACGGCGTGTTCAGCAGATCGCAGAGATACTATACCGACGAATATAACTACATCAATTCCATGAACTACCAGGACGGCATGCTGTGGGTATGCACGGATAACGGAATAGGTTATTTCCCTGATGTAAGGAACGACACGACATTTATAAAGATAGAGCCGATCCCGATGACGACGTCAATTGAGGATATGCTCTGCGATTACAATGGCGATGTGTGGTATGTCTCGTCCCAGCAGGGTGTAATGAAGATCGTTCCCAACAAGTTTACGGATATCTTCAACAAGTATGAGATTCCCGAAGGCGTCGTATACACGACCTGCGTTTACAACGATGCTCTTTATATCGGTACCAAGAATGATGGCCTTATCGTAATAAGCGACGGTGCGGTCCAGAGCAGCGTGCCGGTGAACAAGATAGTCTCTTCTGTAGGTACTGAGACCGGATCAAAAAACCTCATCAAGCTTCTAGGAGAATGCAAGATAAGGTCGATTATCGAAGACAGTCAGGGAAGACTTTGGTTGTCTACCTTTAGCGATTACGGACTGTTGATGTATGACGGCAGCACGCTTACATCGATAGCGGAAGAGGACGGCCTTCCTTCCGACAGAGTAAGGGCGATCCATGAGTGCGATGACGGTACAATTATCGTCTGCTGCACGGGCGGTCTTGCGGTATTGGATGACGAGTTGAATGTTGCCAAGGTCTATGGCGCAAATGACGGTTTTACAAATGTTGAGGTCCTCACTGCTGACCAGATGGGCAACGGCGATATCGTTGTCGGTACGGACGGCGGCGGTATCTTCGTTATCACGGCCGGTGGCATAATACCTTTGAACGTAGACACAGCCGGACTTACTTCTGACGTTGTAATGAGAGTCAAGAAGGATGCTTCGCGTGACATCATGTGGATCGTTACGAGCAACTCGATAGAGTATATGGACGCGGACTACAATGTAACTGCCGTGACGAACTTCCCTTACCTCAACAACTTCGATCTTTATCAGAATACGAAAGACGAGCTCTGGGTACTGTCTTCCAATGGTATCTATGTTGCCAAGGCAAGCGATATCCTCAGCGGTGAAGAGTTCAATTACGAATACTACGGCATCTATAACGGCCTGCCCGGTATCTCAACGTCAAACTCTTACAGTGAGCTGACGGAGGACGGGTATCTGTTCATGGCGGGAACTACAACCGTCACGAAGGTAAACATCGAGGAGAGCCTCGAGAATATAAGCGAGATTAAGACTGCGGTACCTTTCGTCGAGGCGGACGGCGTGTTCATCTATCCGGACGAAAGCGGCAACTTCACGATTCCCGCAAACACGCAGAAACTCACGATCTACAGTTATGTCTTCAATTACTCGCTCATCAATCCGGATGTTACATATCAGCTCAAGGGCTTCGATAACGCAGGCGTCACGGTGCCCAGGAGCGAGCTTAAGCCGGTCGACTATACGAACCTCGCAGGCGGCAAGTACTACTTCGAGATGAGCATAATCGATCCGCAGACAGGTGAGACGAAGACGATATTGGTGCAGATAACCAAGCAGAAGCACATCTACGAAGAACTTTGGTTCAAGGTCACCATGCTCCTGCTGCTTGCCTGTGTGGTATATATGGTGGTCAAGAATATCGTCGAGAAGCGCACCGCCAAACTCGAAGCAAAGAACAAAGAACAGAAAAAGCTCATTCGTGAGATCGTCGAGGCCTTCGCGAAAGTCATTGATATGAAGGACAAGTACACCAGAGGTCACTCTGTCCGCGTGGCACACTATACTTCACTGCTCGCACGCGAGATGGGATGCAGCGAAGACGAGATTGAGAAATACTACAACATCGCGCTCATGCACGATGTCGGCAAGATCGGTATCCCCATGGAAGTGCTGAACAAGCCGGGCAAGCTTAACGACGAAGAGTACGAGACCATCAAGTCCCACGCTGCTCTCGGCTATGAGACGCTCAAGGACATCAGCATCATGCCGGAACTTGCGATAGGCGCAGGCATGCACCACGAGAGACCTGACGGCAAGGGTTACCCGAATGCACTTGAGCACAAGGATATCCCGCTCGTCGCAAGGATCATCGGCGTCGCGGATACTTTCGATGCGATGTATTCGAACCGTCCTTACCGTAACAGGATGCCTTTTGATAAGGTAGTGTCCATCATCAAGGAAGTAAGCGGCACTCAGCTCGATGAGGAAGTCGTTCAGGCGTTCCTGTCGCTGGTCGACAAGGGCATACTCAAAGATTTGGATGACAAGACCGCCGGCGCACCGGGTGACGTGGGACTGCCGGAGGAAGGCGAGGCGAAGGTTGATGCGCCTGCGGAGGGCGGCGAGCCGAAGGCGGACGCGCCGAAGGAAGATAGTGCTCCGAAGGAGGAGCCGCCGAAGGAAGACGCACCTGCGAAGGATGCGCCTGCGGATGGCGTACCTGCGGAGGGCGGCGAGAAGAAGGAAGAGCCGCCGAAAGAAGGCGGAGGCGAGAGTAATTGATAATGCGGCCGGGGCGTGAGCTCCGGCTGTTTTGTTGAGGACCGGCGTTGCGCTTACGCGGATTTAGACTGCGCGTACAGCAAACTGCACAGCACAGCAGTACGAATAGCAGTAAATTCGCCTTGAAAATGGGCGTATGTACAGCAAACTGTACGGCACTGCGGTACGAATAGCAGTAAATTTGCCTCGAAAATGGCCGTTTGTACAGCAAACTGTACAGCACTGCAGTACGATATACTGTCGCAACGACGTTCGCAACCCGCAAGTGTTTTTATACAGATCATCCGAAAGTCGTCAAGACTGTCTGGCGGATCGCTTGGCCGGTTGTCCTCAATCCAGGAATCCGCCCCAGGCGAGAAGCACGAGCAGCATCAGTCCGAAGAACAGAAGGTAGGTGATCCCTAAGACTATCGGGAGAACCGCGCAAGCGGAGCATTTCGTTTTGGGGAGAAGGAGTACGCCGCACACGAAGGAGATCAGGCCGAGTGCGGGGAGCAGCAGGGTCGAGATGAGCGCGAGCGTCGACGGGATCTCGTAGAGCATCGCATTTGTCGAGTAGAACGACGCGTAATCGAAGGTGCCGCTTTGCACCTGACCGTACGCGATGGCGAACGCGGCAAGCCACATGACGATGCACGCCACGGCGAAAAGCATTCCCGGCAGCGACGATATGAGCATCACCCGGCCGACTTTGCTCACGGATCGCGTTTTCTTGTGAACAACGAGTGCGAGCACGAAAAAGACCGGGAAGCAGACCAGCATGTAAACGCCGTTTTGCATGATCTGACTCGTGAATGTAAATGCGGTAGACATGCTATGGATTATAGCCGTATTCCGGCAGAAATGTTCGGTAAGCCTAAGGCATCAGGCATTCACGCGTGCAGTTTGTTGAGACGCTCGACAACGCAGTCGTCGATGAAACTGTTCAGGCTCTGATCGTGGGTGATGGCGTAGATGGCGGCGCGGCGGTGGGTATCGGCATCCTTAAACCTCAGGTTCAGGCTGCCTTTGTACGCGGTCTCAGGTTCGGTGCCTTCCTCAGCACAGAGATCAAGATAGTAGTCAACAGCCCCGTGAAAGTCGTCGAGAAGTTCACGGACCGAAGTGCCCTCGTAGGAAATAAGCGAACGGATGCCCTGTACCTTACCGAACAGGATACCGTCCTCTTCGGAGAATTCAACGCTGCCGATATAACCTTTGTATTGCATAATGTTTTTCACAGTAATCCCTCCTGTTCGAGCTGGCTGATGAGCTGTTTGATCTGATAATCGAGCAGTTCTTTACGCGGGTGCGGCTTGTGAAGTACGATCTTTGAATTGCGCGCGCTGTTGATAAATGCCACACGCGATCCGCTTGTCCTGCCTTTGTTGTCTCTCCGATAAGAGAAGAAACCAAGCAGAGTCTCTGCATCTTCAAAAGTAAACGTCTTGGGCCTTGTTCTAAGCTTTGCGATGAGTTTCTCTTTTTGACTCAAAGCGATCACCTCCTAAAGCATAACATGTTATGGGCGAGTACGCAACTAAATATAGTTGCAAACGCCGTCCTTACACTGCAGCTTCGGAAATGATCCTACTGTATATATGATAC
>JAILMZ010000152.1 GCA_024692105.1 Saccharofermentans sp. | reverse complement strand
ATGTAGTCAAGCTCGATCTTGTTGAGAACATCATTCTTGAACTCAAAAGTGAATGCCTTGGAACCAAGGAACTTCTTGGACTTCTGCTTGTAAGAATATGTGTCGGTGTGATACTTTTCACCGTCATAGTGGCTCTTGTTGCTTCCTTCAGGTTCACCGGCAGCCTTTACGAGCTCGTCCATTGTCAGGTTGAGCGGGAAATCAAATGTAAGATTTGCCTCGTTCTTGTAATTCTCGGTAAGGCTGGGAACGCTGATCCTGTAGATGACGCACTCACCAAGTGTCTTCTCGTCATCATCAACGTTCATGACATATACAAGAGCAGACCAGAACTTGTCGAGCCTGATACGGAAACCGCCTGTAAGCTGTCTCTGGTTCTTCTTGATCTTCTGATCGAGCTTCTTGAGGTCGCTCTCTTCGAAAGGAACGCCGTCATCGATCATTTCCTTAAGAGTTGACTTGCCGAGTGTGTACTTCTTGCCGTTTACAAAGAAGTGCATGTCGTCGAAATCAACAACCTTACCTTCGAATGCTTCACGCTTAGCTTCTGTAGCCTCTGTCTCGGACTCGGTTGTGGTTGTTTCCTCTTCCGTAGCCTTCTCAGTGGTTGTTTCTTCAGTTGTTTCTTCTGTCTTTTCTGTTTCTTCTGTTGTGCTCTCTACGCTCGTCTCATCATCATCTCTGTCACGCTTGCCGGGCATATTGCAGGAAGCGAGAGAGAAGACCATTGCGCTTGCGAGAAGGAGAGCTGTAATCTTCTTGCTTTTCATTTCTATATGGTCCTTTTCCCAAATATTAGTTTGATGTTCCCATCAAACCAGACGATTATAACACGGCTAAAAGCAGGCGGCGGTTGCCCAAAATGCCACAAAGAAGAAGAACAAACACAGGGATTTTGTTCAATTTGCTCCTGAAACCGGAATTGCCTGAAAAATGCCTAAAATTTATCGACACATCCTTTCAAAAGTGTCGACTAATCATCATAAACGGCTTACATTGCTGATTGTTCCGGTCCTTGCTTCAGGACATAATGTAGCCATCAAACAACAAACACAAAACAACCGAGGGTACTAAGGATGAGGAACATCAACTAACCAATTTATCCCATTTCAATAATTCCTCACTCCGTCAACAGCGCTAAGAAATTAGCGCTGTTGATTTTTCCGGTTATTTTTTCTCTATAAGGAATTCGGCAACAGAGTGAGGTTTCTTAACGGTATCTCCGGCATACATGATGAACCCGCATGACTTAAATTTCTTTGCTTCCTCAACAATGGCTTCTCTGCTGTCCACAGTCCCGGTACCCTTGACAACATGCTTCCATTTTGACGAACCCCAGCTGGCCGTAACAGACTGCACGTTAATAAACTTGTATCTGCCGTCGGGAAGTTCATAGACATATGTCTGGCGCATCATCTCACCTGCTCCGTCCTCGAAAACGCAAAACCAGCCCTTGTCGATCTCTGATCCGTCAAGCTGTGTGTCTATGCGTTCAAATGCATCCCCTTTCTGCGTTACGACCGATATGGTTTCAGGGAGCTTATCGGTCTCCAGGGCACAGCAAGGATAAGTAAAGGCCTCAGTGACAACATCTTCCGGCGCGGGAGATGTTTCCATGACGGTTACCGTCAGCTTGCTGCCGTCAAATTGAATATCCGTTACCTTTATGTCATGACCGCCTGTGGTAAACTTTCCGGCAGCGATGCAGATCTTATAGGGCAGCTTGTCCGTTTTATCCTGAATGACATAGTAGCCGCGCTTGCCGGAAACACCGTTGCTGCATGCGGGAATGATGTGATAGTAAAGCCCGTTGATGATCCCGGATTCCGGAAGTGCGGCAGAAGACCCGGAAGGTTCTTCGTCTTTGGCGCTGATCATTATCACGGCCGGGCCGATGTCAGGCTCTTTCACATCCGCATTGATTCCGTTTGCCCTGCATCCCGCCATTCCGAACAATACCGATGCCGCTGCCGTGCAGCACAGGATCTTCCATACTTCACTTCTCATTCCATGATCCTCCCTTAATGGTTGATATCATAAATACAGATCACGGACTTAAATTGTTGCATCAGAAACCGGCTCTGTCAGCATCATCCTCATTCAGAGGCTTGAAAACACCGGAAAGATTGCCCAAACTGCTGTTTTCTCTTTCCCACTTATCATATGCGTCGACAAAGCTCTTTTTACTTGCGATACCGTTTTCTTCAGAAACAAAAGCGCCTCTGGGAACCTCAGCTTTCTTTTGTTGCTTCCGTTCTTCGTCAGTCATTCTCCTGACAAGTTGAGTTCCGCTCGGACCCGAACCATTGTCAATGCGTTCCGAGTATCTGTACAGGAACGAAGAATACTCGGATTTGTTCATCTTGTCGCTCCTGACCTTAAAGTTGGCAAAAGCATTGTATTCTCTGCTTTCGCCCTTGTAATCGCCCATGTTGTTGGACTTGTCGAGCATGTTTCCGAAGATCCAGCAAGAGATGCCGAAACCGACACCTGCCGCTAACAGCCAAGACAGAAAATCGATCATAATGTCACCCCTGCCTCTTCTTCATGAAATTAAACATCGCTTTGTCCTGAGTGAGTTTAATGTTCTTAATGACTCTTATGACCTTTCGGATGCCGGTCGAGAAAAGCGCAACGATGCCCACGACAAGAAGCGCGATCAGCTTTCCGCGGTTATTGGAAGAACTTGACGAGCGGCGCCCTGCGAAGAAAGCCGGAAGAGTTGCCCTGAAAACAAAGAAAGCTCCGATGGTAATGAGTATGCCCAGAATGATGAGAAGCGTGAAGAAAAGCGCCTTTTTCCACGGCAGAGCGCATACCACCTTGCCCGTATCGCCGTTGACCAGTATGGTGTTGTGCTTTCCCTTATAGTTTAAAGTGATGAACCAGGCAGGAAGCATTACATACACCATGTCATCATCGAGCTTTAGCGAAGGCTGTGATGCAATGACCTTTTTTGAAGACGCCGAAACATCGTTGATCGCCTCCTGATTAAAGTATTCCTTTGCCCTCTCGAGAGCTGCGCATCTGATATCGCTGTAAGTGACATCAGACACATTGGAATAAAATCCGGCAAGATAATCCTCGTCAAACGCCTTGAGACTCTTGAGGTTAAATGGTTCGAGCCTTGAAGAACTCTCATCGGAAAGCGCGCGCGATGCATCGAGCGGAAGGTTCTTGAGCTTCATCGAACCCGCGCGCCCGAAGTATTTGGTTGTTGAACTCTTGCCCTGCTTAACCTGTCCCTGAACGATGACCGCATCATAAAAATCCGCATTGACGACCCAGTAAGGCAGATATATTCCTCTGCAGCAGTCGACCGAAAAATCCTTGATCTCGCGGGGAATGAAGAAGCCCGAACGGACCTGTTCTTTTACTATGGCGATCGCCCTTTCCCTGGTGATCCTGAACGGAAGGATAAACTCGGGACATTTCTGCTTGGCAATCCTGCTGAAAACGACATTGGGATTACCGCAGTAAACGCAGGTCGTTGAAGCCTCAGTTCCGTTAACTATGATCTCGCCGCCGCACTCGCTGCAGGTATAGATATAGCAGTCCATGAGATCCTTGTCATCGGTGCCGTTGATCTTATTCAGTGATTCGGCTTCAAGGTCCTCCCTGTATGTCTTTGCCTCGGATTCAACTTCCTGAGGAAAAAAAGTGCTTCCGCATGCCGAACATGCGAGTTTTTGGCGCGCCGGATCGAAAACCAGCGCGTGTCCGCAGTTCTTACAAAGTGTTGCCATGATCTACCCCTTTCGAATAACTCCGATTATTCCGAAAATATATTAAATACATTTGAGGCGAAAAGCAAACAGAAACCCCGCACCAAACGGTACGGGGCCTGAACGGTTTGCTTATTTGGCGCCGGAAGATCAGAAACCGCCGAAGTTTCCGGTTACACCGAGCAGTTTTTCGAGTTCGTTGGGATCATAAGTTGCATCCATTGCCGTCTTCTTGGTGATAAGTCCCATGCTGACAAGCCTTGTAAGATCGTTGTTGAGCGTATGCATTCCGACATGACCGGCAGATGCGATGGCACCCGGGATCATCTGGATCTTATCCTCAAGGATAAGGCTCTTGATGGCACTCGTTCCGATCATGATCTCGTGTGTGAGAACACGTCCGTTGCCGTCAGCCGTAGGCAGGAGCTGCTGTGAGATTACGCCTCGGATACAATGGGCAAACTGGGAACGGATCGTTGCCTGCATTTCGATGGGAGAACCGTCGATGATCCTGTTGATCGTCTGCGCGGCACTCTGCGTGTGCAGTGTCGAAAGAACGAGGTGGCCTGTCTCGGCAGCGGTAATCGCGGCGGAGATAGTTGCGAAGTCTCTCATCTCGCCGACAAGGATGATATCCGGATCCTCACGCAGAGCTGAAGTAAGAGCGTAAGAGAAGGAATCAACGTCACGTCCGATTTCGCGCTGATGGATCATTGCGCGGTTATGGGGATAGATATACTCGATAGGATCCTCGATCGTGATAACATGCTTTGCCACATTCTTATTGATGAAGTCAACGATAGCCGAAAGCGTTGTCGTCTTGCCCGAACCCGTAGGTCCGGTAACGAGGATGATGCCGTTATTTGCCGTTGCAAGTGATTTGAGGACTTCAGGAAGACCAAGACCTTCAAACTCCGGAATCTCAGCCATGAGCAGACGGATGCTGCACGCAAGATTGTTACGCTGATGGTAAACGTTAGCTCTGATGCGTACGCCGTTGTCGATCATACGGCCGACGTCAACATCCAGACCCGACTCAACTTTCCTGATCTCATCATTTGTAAGGATGGCATAGATCATATCCTGAGCTTCCTCAGAAGTCGGGCGCTCATCAAGGATGTGGAGCATACCGTACCGTCTTACTGCAAGATTCGTACCCTGAGTAATGTGAACATCAGAACAATCATGTGATACGGCATAATCCATAAGGTCTTCAAAAGTCATAGAGGTCACCTCCGTAAAGTATTAGTTTGATTATAAATTATCAGTTTGACTTTTTTATATATGATTTCGGTAATTCCGCCTCAAATCCTCATTGACATCTCAGTGGTCTAAGACTACTATTATTGCTTGTGAAATCTCACACTGTATTACGGAAAATGAAATGGAGGATTATCAATGCGTAAAACGGTTGCAAGTGTTTTGGTTATTTTCATGGCTCTCTTTATGTTCGCTGGCTGCGGCAAGAAGACTATCGAGCAGAGAGTTAAGCCTGCCGAGCTCCAGAAGATGGTTGACGAAATGAAAGAGAATGCTACTTTCAAGAGCGTTTACAAGGATGCTGCCATCGAGGTTAAGGAGAATTCCATTACTTACAAGTATTGGTACAAGCAGACATTAACTGATGAGCAGATCGACGCTGTAAAGGCTCAGCTCGAGAAGAGCGGTCTCGACAAGCAGATCGACAGCCTCAAGAGCACATTCAAGAAGTCTACAGGCATCGAGCCTGATTCAATCTCTTTCATCTACTACACAGCAGATGACAAGGAGATCGCTAACATCTCCAAGTAAATCGCACCGGTATTTTCCACACGATTTCAGACGCACGGTAACTTCGGTTGCTGTGCGTTTTTTTATCACCATTCATTGTTCCTCGCCCCTCCTTTGTTTTCGTTTGCGGTCCCATTATCACAAGCGGGACAAGGCCGGGCAATAAACAATGTTCTGTTTTTTTGTTGCATAAACAACACCCGGAAGCTCAGTTGTTGCTCCCGGGTGTTTTTCCGTCTAAATTATGATCCTTCAGAGCAGGTTTTCCAGTTCCAGTCCCCTGTCATAGATTCTTTGGATCTCCTCAAGGGATAATACACGCTGAAATGAACGGTAATCTCTTGCAACATCATGAAATCCCCTGTTGTTAGTCAGATCATCTTCTGAAAAACCATCCTTAAACTCAAACCGGAATTGGATGTTGTATAATTCATCTTCGCCGGACGGGCCTTTTCTTAAACGGGGATCATCAAATAACAAAACCCTCCTGCCCAGGCTCTTCATGACAAAGGTGACCGTTACCTGATATCCTGCTTCGCGGACCTTTTCTCTTTGTGAAGGCGCTGTCAATACTATCGTTTTAAGCTTCGGTCTTGAAACCCCCGGCTCAAAGAAATAGTTAACTCCGTCTTCAGTGATGCATGCCACGTTATTATCGACCAGTGAGACAGCGTATCCTTTATTCTTCAGCTCGCTGATCCTTTCAGAACTGACCTTTACGCAGCTGCTCATTCCGAGGCAAAGACCCGCGCATAAAATTAACGCTAAAAACTTTTTCATCATGTTATCAATCCATCCGGTGTTTGTCTCACGGTCACGACGGCAAGATGAGTACAATAAAACGGCAGCTTCCATCCTTATATGTTTGAATGCTGTAATTCCAAGTCCAAGACTCTTTAAGCGAATCAGTTTTAATCAAAGAAAAATCAGCACCGACATCAGAATATCTGCGGTCAACCAGTCTTACGCTATCGAGATAATATACGGCATCCTTTTGGTTTTTCATGTCTGAACCTTTAGCTGCATTCAGAGCATCGATCGATTTCACAAGATTGAGTTTTTCTGCCATTTCTTCCAGACTGCTGAATTTTACTGTTTCGATCTTCAGCTCTACATCCTGGAAACCTCTTGTCCCGTAACGCTCAACGTAGTCAGCCATCTGCGGCATGAGTGCCTGTTCGGCAAGCGATCCCCTGTCTTCTGAAGACAGATTTCCATGCCATTGGTAGGTAGTAACCGGCAAAAAAGCAATAAAGCAAAAAATATAAGGAGCAGCTATGGCCGCAAGTATCAATAACGTTATGCGTAATGTTTTATTCTTCATAGATTGCTCCTTTCGAAACATTTTCTTATGGCACAATCCTAGCACATACATTATTGAAATGCAACTAAATTTTATCGTTTATCAATATATTATTTCCGAATTTCAGTCTTTCTTCTCCCCGGCAATATCGACCGCCTGTATCAGCCTGTCGGAGATCCTTACCAGAAGGTCAACAAGTCTGTTTATTCTGAAAAGCTTGTACAGGGCCAAACGGACTTTGTCCAGCAGGCATGCAATAACTACAAAAGCTGCCGCGTACAGGAACACTATAACAAACACAACCGGCGGATTGATGCCTGCCAGCGGGGCGAATCTCATCATGAGTATCTCATTATAAACGAGCGGTTGGGTATTCAGCAGATACGCCGCAAAAACGCAGGGCGCAAAGAATTCCGAAAACTTCCGTAATCTGTTGCCGGCTTTGATCCGCGAAAAAAGGATCACATAACATATAGCAGGGATAAGAACAGTCGGGGAAGTGTTATCGTGAAGCTGGTAATAATGCCACTCTGCCCTTCCGACAGCGATCTCCGGCATCAGAAAATGCCACAATACGGTCATGACTATGCATATCACTATAACCAGCCATAATCTGTATGCTTTGATCTTCTCGCCGATCCGGCACTTCCTGATCACGGCTCCGAGAAAATAGAGAATGAGGATCCATGCAAATGACTGCTGAAATACGATCTTCTCTTTTCCGGCAACAAAGGTGGCATAGAACGAAAACAAAAGCACGATGAGAATGGCCAGCTTTTTTAATGCACTCTCAGGCACATGTCTCACAGCCGAAAGAACGAGCGGAGAGACCAGGTTTACCAGAAAGAACGCAGTAAAATACCAGTACTCATCATTGAATATGGGAAAACAAGCCGTGAAAAAGTCAGCAAGGCCGATCTTTTCGGGAATGATAAACAGACAGGCAAGAGTAACAGCCAATCCGTAAAACAAGACCTGAAGCCACATGTCGAACACCTTTTTGCGGTTGAACGGCCTCGGTGTATCCGTATAAGACACATACCCGGTAGTCAGCGCAAAGATATCCGTGGCCACAGTAACCAAAGCGAGCGCGGAAGCTGCCGACACCTTGTTCAGACCATGGCTTACGTAATATATCCCACCCGCATTATAGGTGTGAATAACGATCACATAAACCATGGCCAAAAACTTCAGGATGTCCATTCCGTAATTACGGGAACGGGATGCTTGTTTCAGGCTCTCCATTGAAGACAGAGATCGTGAGCTTACTCGTACTCTACCGTAGCAGTCGGCTTCGGCGTGTAATCGTAAAGAACACGGTTGATGCCGGGAACTTCGTGCGTGATACGCTCTGTGATCCTGCACATAAGTTCATAGCTGATGGGCTCAACGGTACACTTAACAACATCGGTAGTGTTGATAGCACGTACGATGCAGAGCCACTCGAATGCTCTCTTGCCGTCCTTGATACCTGTGGACTTGAAATCAGGAACGACAGTGAAATACTGCCAGACCTTACCTGCGAGGCCTGCCTTTTCAAACTCTTCGCGAAGGATCGCGTCAGACTCCCTGACTGCTTCGAGTCTGTCTCTGGTGATCGCGCCGGGACATCTTACGCCCAGACCGGGACCCGGGAAAGGCTGACGGTAGACCATCTTGTCGGGAAGACCCAAAGCAGAACCGACTACGCGGACTTCATCCTTGTAGAGATACTTAACGGGCTCAACAAGCTCGAAATCGAGTTCCGGAGGAAGGCCGCCTACGTTATGGTGAGCCTTGATGCCCTGCTCACTCTCAAGGATATCGGGATAAATGGTTCCCTGTGCGAGGTAAGCGATACCGTCGAGTTTTGCCGCTTCTTCAGCGAAGACCTTGATAAACTCTTCGCCGATGATGTGGCGCTTCTGCTCGGGATCGGTAACTCCGGCGAGGAGATCCAGGAACCTGTCGACTGCGTCAACATAGATGAGGTTTGCGCCGAGCTCGTCTCTGAAGACCTTGCATACCATCTCCGGTTCGCCTTTACGGAGAAGGCCGTGGTTGACGTGGACACAAACAAGATTGCTGCCGATCGCCTTGATCAGGAGCGCTGCGACTACTGATGAATCTACGCCGCCGGAAAGCGCAAGAAGAACCTTCTTATCTCCAACCTGATCTTTGATGGCCTTTATCTGATCGTCGATAAAAGCATCTGCCAGGGCTTTTGTATTGATCCTCTTGAGGGATGCGGGTCTTACGTCTGCCATATGTAAAGCCTCCGATGTATAAAATATTGATTAAATCATTTTACAATATTGTGCAGAAGTTTAGGGTTACAAATGATAAAATCAGACAAACCTTTTTATTGTTTTCAAGGAGAATAATATATATGCGTAAGACAAAGATCATCTGCACCATCGGCCCCGCATCTGACAACGAGGAGACTTTATCGAAGATGTGCGAAGCTGGAATGAACGTCGCAAGGCTCAATTTCTCGCACGGAACTCACGAGCAGCACCAGGAGAAGATCGATCTCATCAAGAGAGTCAGAGCCAAGCTGAATCTCCCTATTGCGATCATGCTCGACACAAAAGGTCCCGAGTACAGGATCAAGACATTCAAGAATCATAGGGTCGAACTCGTTGACGGTCAGACCTTTACTCTTACGACTGACGATGTTGAAGGCGACGAGACAAGAGTATCCGTCACCTATAAGCTCCTTCCCGAACAGCTCAATCCGGGTGACAGGGTCCTCATCAATAACGGTCTCGTTATACTCGAGGTCAAGGGAGTTGCAGGAACAGACGTCATCTGCGATGTAGTCGTAGGCGGCGTTCTCTCCGACCAGAAGTCCATGAACTTCCCCAACAAGGTCATGCAGGGTGACTTCCTGAGCGAACAGGACAAGAAGGATCTCATCTTCGGAATTCAGAACGATATCGATTTCGTTGCCGCATCATTCGTATCCTGCAAAGAGGACATGATCGAAATGCGTGAATTCCTTGACGCAAACGGCGGCGAAGACATCGAGGTAATTGCCAAGATCGAAAACCGCGCAGGCGTCGACAACATAGATGAGATCTCCGAATACTGCGCAGGCATCATGATCGCGAGAGGCGATCTCGGCGTTGAGATCCCGTTCGTTGAGGTCCCGAGCGTACAGAAACAGCTCATCAAGCGCTGCAGGCTCCTCGGCCGCCGCGTTATCACGGCAACCGAAATGCTCGAGTCCATGATCAGCAACCCGAGGCCTACAAGAGCCGAGATCTCCGATGTTGCAAATGCAGTCTATGACGGTTCTTCTGCGATCATGCTCTCCGGCGAGTCCGCTGCAGGCAAATATCCTGTTGAAGCCGTCAAGACAATGTCACAGGTTGCAGAATACACGGAGATGCACATCAACTATAAGGACCGTTTCTACAAGCAGGACTTCAAGATCAGGAATAACCTCGATGCAATCTCCCATGCAACATGCCAGATGGCCATCGACGTTGGCGCCAAGGCTATCGTCGTTCACTCAAGGAGCGGTGTTACCGCAAGAATGGTATCCCGTTTCAGATGCCCCATCGACATCGTCGGAATGACTACATCCGAAAGGATCTGGAGAAGACTTAACCTCAGCTGGGGCGTCATCCCGATCCTCAATGAGGAATTCAATTCCACAGACGTCATGTTCTATCACGGTCTTAATGTCGCAGTGGACATCCTCGGTCTCGAAAAGGGCGACAACGTTGTAATGACCGGCGGCCTCATCAACGGCACCGCCGGAAATACCAACACGATCAAAGTCGAAACAGTCTGACACTTAACAAGCGGAGGGGGAACGGGTGACAGGCAGGCAGACAGCTCTGTATGTTTTCAGGAAGGTCTTTGAGCTAATTGCGACACTCCTTCTAGTTTCGCTGTTCACTTTTCTGGCTTTTTCGGTAATCCCGGGAGACACGGCGCGTGTAATGCTGGGAGCAAATGCGACACAGGAACAGGTTGACTCTCTCAGGAGCGAGCTCGGTCTCGACAAGCCCCTGCCCGTCCGCTACGTTACCTGGCTCGGCAATGCATTGACCGGAGATCTCGGAAACTCCACCCAGTACAGGACCGGAGTTGCAGGTCTCATCGCGGGCAGGCTTCCGGTAACTCTCGGAATGAGCCTCATTGCCTTTATCATGATCATAGTCATCTCGTATCCGCTCGCGATACTGAGTTCAAGGCATCCGGGTAAACTCACGGATCAGATCTGTTCTGTTCTCGGTCATGTGCTTTTCGCGATCCCGCCTTTTGTACTGTCCCTTCTGCTCATACTGGTCTTCGGCAGCATCTTTAGTAGCTTCAGCATCGGCAATTATGTCGCGCCCAATGAGGATTTCGGCATATATATCCAGAGTCTTCTGCTGCCCTCTTTTGCGATCGCCCTGCCAAAGATCGCTATGACATTCAAGTTCTTAAGGTCGTCCATCATCGAGCAGAAAGCCTCCGATTACGTTGCCACCGCAAAGAGCCACGGGCTTCCTGACATAAAGATCATGTTCAGGCATATCCTTCCCAATTCCAACGTATCGTCTATCACAATAATCTCACTTGTCCTGTCTGACATCCTGGGCGGAAGCCTTATCGTCGAACAGGTATTCAACCTTCCCGGCCTGGGGCGTCTGCTCCTGTCGGCAATATCGCAGCGCGACTTCCCGCTTCTGTCGGGAATAGTTTTCTATCTGGCACTGGTAACGGTTCTGCTCTATTTCGCGGCAGACATCTTCTCGAGCCTGTCAGATCCGCGCATAAGGTTAAGCTGAACGGGAGGATATGAACTTGAACAGAAATTCCGTATCCACCCGTGCGAAAAGATTCTATACCGTCGGACTGATCCTTCTGTCCGTGGTCATCATCGCTTTCCTCGTCTCGCTTTTTTGGACGCCCTACGATCCTTACGCAACGGATGCCGCATCAAAACTCCTGCCGCCTTCGGCAGCACATCCTTTCGGAACGGATAATTTCGGAAGAGACGTTTTGTCGCGTGTAATGTGCGCTGCCAAGTTCACGGTCTTCATCTCCGTCGCAGGCGTTACGATAGCTTTGATCCTCGGAACGGTAACAGGCCTTCCCGCAGGCTATTTCGGCGGCCTGATCGACAGGTTCATAATGTTCATAAACAACAGCATCATGTGCTTCCCGGGCATCCTTCTCGCGCTCGTTGCGGTAGCGGTATTCGGAGCTTCCATGTTCAACGTTGTCTGGGCTCTGGGCCTGGTTTTCGCGCCTACGTACGCGAGGGTCTACAGATCGGGAACAATCGAGATCAAAGAGTACGACTACATCACGCATGCGCGTGTAATGGGGATACGTCCGGTAAGGATAATGTTCCTGCATATCTTCCCTAACCTCGTTCCCCAGCTCCTGCCCGCAACGGTAATAGGACTTGCCAACATGACGCTCTTCGAATCCGGAATGAGCTATCTGGGTCTCGGTGTACAGCCGCCCGATGCATCTTTCGGCAAGATGCTCTCGGAGAGCCAGGCATATATCAGGGTAGCTCCCTGGCTTGTCATCTTCCCTTCACTGATGCTCGTATTCTATATCCTGGGACTTTACTTCGTATCTGAAGGCATGAGGGTATCGCTCACGAAAGGAGGCGGTTCCTGATGGCAAGACATATACATGTTGTAAAGGTTCACCACCTCACTCTTTCATTTCCGACAAGGAAAAACCCTAATCCGAAACCGGTCTTAGATGACGTTGATTTCGGCATAAGGGACGGCGAGATCCTGGGACTCATCGGCAACTCCGGAAGCGGGAAGACGATGACCTCTCTTGCGATCGCGGGACTGCTTCCCGATGGTGCCCACATAACTGAAGGTTCCATCAAGTTCCAGGGTGAAGACCTGCTGACAATGAATCCCAAGGCACGCAGAAAGATGCTCGGCAGCGACATTGGCATGATCTTCCAGGAACCCTCGACTGCGCTCGATCCTCTTATGAAGGTCGGTAAGAATCTCGATGAGGTCCTCGTTGCTCACGGCATCAAAGATCCCAAACAGCGCCGCGAGAACATCCTCTCAATGATGTCCACGGTAGGCTTCGTCAATCCGGAATCAATATATGAACGCTATCCCCACCAGCTTTCGGGAGGCCAGCGCCAGCGTGTCCTCATAGCGGGAGCGGCTCTTCTTGCCCCCAAGCTTCTCATCTGCGATGAACCCACTTCGTCTCTTGATACTGTTACGACAGTGCAGATATTGGGGCTTCTCA
The DNA here is from genome assembly GCA_024692105.1 of Saccharofermentans sp. The sequence continues at coordinate 42,366 of JAILMZ010000152.1, read as the reverse complement.
AGGACCTCTGCAGAAAGCTTCACATGACGATACTCTTCATTTCCCATGACCTTTCCGCGGTCAGGAATTTCTGCGACAGGGTAATGGTAATGAAGGACGGAAAGATAATAGACAAGGACACTACGGCTGATATCCTTACCAATCCGAAAAACGCTTATACCGCCGAGCTCCTGACCAATGCCAAGCTTGATCCGAGAATGCTCGGAATAGAGCGCGCTCACGTCGACTACACTTCAAGCCCCGTTCTGACCGCGCGCGGCATCACTGCCGGATACACTGATTCCAGATTCGGAAAAGGCAGGGAAAACAAAGTCCTCAAAGGCGTTGATCTTGAGATATACCCCCATGAGATCCTTGGTCTCATCGGCAGTTCGGGCTGCGGAAAGACGACTCTCATAAGATCACTTCTGGGTCTGATCCCTCATACGGGAACGGCTACGGTTTCCGGAAAGCGCACAGGTGCAGTCTTCCAGGATCCGGTCTCATGTCTCAATCCGGCCCACACTGTAAAATGGCATCTGAATGAGGCTTTGAGAGTTTACGAAAAGAAGCTCACAAAAGATGAGCGTCTGGCAAAGATAATCGCCGCTCTCGAGGAAGCAGGTCTTAACGAGGATTTCCTGTTAAGAAAGCCGCATCAGCTTTCAGGCGGTCAGAGGCAGCGCGTCGCCATCGCGATGTGCCTGATCATGAACCCCGGCCTGATAATCGCAGACGAACCTTTCTCTTCGCTTGATGCAAGCTCGTCCGCAGAGATCCTGAAACTCCTGACAGACATCAACAGAGAGCGCGGAACATCATTTCTGCTCGTTACTCACAATATTCATATCATCAGGCAGATAGCACCCCGCGTGGTCGTCATGAACGACGGAAAGATATGCGAATCGGGTCTTACAAACGAGGTATTGAATAATCCGAAAGACCCTGCGACTATCAGGCTGCTCGATGCCGAGACCAAACTTCACGGAGTCTGATACAAAAAAACACCTGTAAAATTAAGGACGGCTGCCTCAGGAGAAGCAGCCGTTCTTAAGGGTGATCTATATAAAGCATTCACTTTATATTGATTACATTGTACGGCTTACAATTGTTAAGTTCTTCACGAAACTGAAGATAAAATGAGACATAATTATGAACTAATATTGAACTCATTTTCTAATAAAAACCCTCTGCCGGAATCCGGCAGAGGGGATATATGTCTTTAAAGCTAATATCAGACAGAAACCTTATTTCTTATATTCAGTATATGACGTTACTTTAATAGTTGCAGCCTTGTCGCCATCAACCTTGAAACGCAAATTAATACTTGAAATAGGCGGGTTGTGCTCGTACTGATTTGCCGTATATGTGACTGTATATGTACCGTCGCCATTATTCGAAATGGTATATCTCCAATCATTGCACGTATATTCCATTACTTTTCCAGACACCGACACAACAAAACTTGAAACATTCGTATTTCCAAATGATACATCTCCCTGAGATGTAGTATCAGCAACATTAGCGCCAACCATATGGTTGCCCCATTCATCATATCCACGGTCTACATTCGGATCCCAATGTGTGCCTGAAGATGTTGAGAAATTTGTTGACGATCCGCCTCCACTGTTATGATGGATTTCCTGAGCACCACCCTGACCTGCTGTTGTAGCTGCTGTTGTAGCTGCAGTAGTTTCCTTGGTTGTGGCTGCAGTTGTCTGTGCAGGATTGTTGCTGCCGCTGTTGTTATCGGTTGTATCTTTTTTAGTTTCCTTTGATTCCTGAGTACTCTTGGTGCCTTCCGTCTCGCCCGTGTTCAGAGTCTCTGTCTCTTCGACATAAGAAGGCAGTGTACCCTTCTTCGCCTTGACTGACGCATAAGCACCGGGCTCGAAATCGGCTGCATTATGAGTAAGCTGTTCTGCAGTTTGCTTTGAGGAATTAACCCAGGAAGCAACACCGATTACGGTAGCACCGGAAAGAATAGCGATAATAGCTACGACCAATAAGATCTCGGCTAAGGTAAAACCTTTTCTGTTCTTCAATAAGTTCTTCATAATGATCACACCTTCTCTCTTTAGAAAATTAAACATCCCACATGCTTTGATTATAAAAACTGCTATTTCATTATTCAATCACATTTATTCACAATTCAATAAAGTATCAAATAATAAACGATAAAGAATGTGTTACGAAATAATTTCCTTTACTGATTCTACCAATAAATCTCTATTATTTTTAATATTTCCTTCTATATAACTTTTAAATAGTTCATCTAATATCCTGCCAACTTCAGGACCCTTCGGACAGCCCAGAGCGATTATGTCATCGCCCGTTATCTCAAGGTCTTTGACTGCAAATACTGCACCGTCCGCTTTAAGCTCATCCGCGATCGCTGACATGTAATCAAGCTTTTCGAGCCTCTTTTTCCCGAGTTCTGAATGCGCAAGGATGTCTGATCTCTGAAGCGCTTTCAGTTTTTCGTAAAGTTCCGGACCGACTCTGCAGAGGACCTTGTGGACCGCAGTCCGCTCGGGCGGAGTATAAACATCATGGAATGCGACCAGCTTGCAGACTTCTTCGGTAAAGCGTTTCGGATACTTTAATTCAGTCAGGACCCGTTCCGCTATCCGTCTGCCGGCTTCAGGATGGCCTTTCATGTGTGCAACTCCGTTTGCGTTGATCCTGAAACACTCCGGTTTCCCCAGATCGTGGAAAAGCGCAGCCATTGCCAAAACAGGATCCCTGGACGGCACGGAACCGTCACGGTCCTCAAGAGGAATGCCGTCTAAGACATCAAGTATATGCTCGAGGCAGTCCCTGTCATGGAACTTTGTCTGCTGGTCAAATCCGTGGCAGAGGGCGATCTCGGGAATTATGACGCTGATGATCTTCCAGCAGCGTCTGATCACGGCGGGCGCATGTTTTCCGCAGACGATGCCCGTCAGTTCAGCCGCGATCCTCTCGGCTGAGATCTTCTTTAGTTCACCGGCACATTTTTCCATGGCGCTGAAGGTCTCATCTTCGATCTCAAAGCCGAAACGCGATGCAAATCTCATGGCTCGGAGAATGCGCAGAGCATCTTCTCCGAAACGCTCCTCCGGACTGCCGACGGTCCTGATGATGCCCTTTTCAAGATCTTCTGTGCCGCCCGTTATGTCTTTTACGGTACCGTCTTTTTCCATGTACAGGGAGTTGACCGTGAAGTCTCTCCTTTTGACGTCTTCTTCAATGCTGCGTGTAAAACTGACCGTATCGGGGCGCCTGAGATCTGAGTATTCGCCGTCCACACGGAAGGACGTTATCTCGATATTGCCCTCACCGGTCACAGCGGTAACAGTCCCGTGAACACTCGCGTTATCAAGGTGTCTGACGCCTGCACCGGCCAGCACGCCGATGGTTTCAGAAGGATAAGATGACGAAGAAATGTCAAAATCATGGGGTGTCAGGCCGAGGAGCATGTCTCGTACCGCCCCTCCGACTATGTACGCTTCATATCCGGAAGACTCTAAAAGGCCCAGTATCATTGATACAGAGCCCGGTATGGGATACTCTTTCCCGTTTCTTTCATTAACCCCTGGAACCATGCGCAAATTATATCAAATCGTAATATTTAAAGAATATGTATTACCTTAAAATTATTATATATTTTTATCTTTCAGGGGGACGCTATGTATCTTACCAAGGAACCTGCCGGAATCGAGTCGGTCGTATTCGAAGAAAACACCCTCAAGATCAGATGCGGATGCCGCACTTTCGAACGCGGCATAACTTCAAGCCAGAAGCGTCAGATGCCGGTACCCGGAAAGATGATGATCGAACTCTTTTCGCCGGTAAGCAAGGTCATATCAGTCAGGATAAAGAACCACAGCGTCACTCCCAGAGCAAAGCGTTCCACATTGTTTGACATAAGACCGAACAACACGGGAGAAGTCGTCCAGACGGATAACGAGATCATATTCAAGTCCGGCGGGCTTGAGGCAAGGATCCCCAAGAGCGGAAACTTCTCGATCAGATTCTTCTATGAAGGCTCTGTCCTGACATACAGCAATCCCGATGAGGGCATCGTCTACAAGACAAATGCCGGGGCGGGATCCGACTACAGGGTCGATGCCTCATCCTCCATGATCGGCGCATCGATGATGATGTTCCATAACGAAAAGATCTTCGGCCTCGGAGGCGCTGCCAGCTCCATCGTAAGAAACGGTTCTTCCGTCAGGACTAACCGCTGCGGAAGGCTCAACGGAACCGAGGGCATCCCTTTCTATATTTCAACTTCAGGCTACGGCCTCCTTGTCAACTCTTCCGGAAGCACGAGATTCCATATCGGTACAGACGGGCTTTCAACTTCGTTCTGCACGAAGAGCGAAAGCCTCGAATACGACATCATGGCAGGCGATGACATGAGTTCGATCTTCGGAGCCTATGCCCAGATCACCGGCCTGTCAAATCCTGCTCCCGATACCTGCGCTTCGGGCGCTCCCGTCATTCTGGACAGCAGCTTCAGTTCGACCGCCGAGTCGGTCGTAAACGTCGTTGCCAAAGCTAAAGACGCCGGCCTGCATATCAGCGAGGTATGGCTTGGCAACACATGGCATCCGCAGTCTGATCCTTACGGGTTCGACTGGGACAGATCCAGATTCCCCGAACCCGAACAGTTCTCACGCGCACTCCACGATTACGGCACGCTCCTGTGCGTTTCGGTAAATCCTTACATCTCGGAGAATTCGACCCAGTATAATGACGTTCTTGACGCAGGATATCTTCTCTCCGACAAAAACGGGAATGCCGTTTTATGCGACACTCCCTCAGGCAGCATCGGGATCATCGACATCAGGAATCCCCAGGCAAGAAGCTGGCTGACCAACGCTTTCGACATGATCCACAAGACAGGATGCGACAGATTCGAGGTCGACTATTGCGGCGCATACAGCGAAATCTTTGCGGACGCGGTTGGTGAACGAGGCGAAGATTACATTGCTTCATATGCGGAGATACTCAACAACGCAGCGGCCGACACGATCATAAGAACGAGAGGCAGGTTCGGTAATTTCATCATCGCCGATTCCGTAAGCGCGGGCGACAGGAAGACTCTTTTCCGCAACATAAGCCCGCAGTGCACACCGGGCTTCCCCGCACTTGCCGCAACTCTGCGCAACTCCATCTCCTACGGAATGTCAGGTCTTACGTCAGTAAACATCGACGTTCCTGACATTGCAACCCAGGATCCTCTTCTTTTCGCGCGCTGGCTTCAGTTTGCGGCATTTGCTCCGCACTTCAGACTTAAATGCACCAATTCTATCGCAGGGGGCGATGCGTCTGCCTTTTCGCAGCTTAAGATGCTGACAGACATCAGGACCGGACTTGCGCCTTATCTCTACTCGACTATCTGTGAAGGCATAAGATACGGTATCCCTGCGATGCGCGCAATGGTGATGGAATTTCCCGGCGACCTTGCGGCCATGGGCGCAGAGAACCAGTACATGTTCGGTTCCTCACTGATGGTCTGCCCCGTTCTCACCAGAAACGGACAGGTTGCGGTATACATTCCCTCAGGTATCTGGACAGACTTCATGACGCGCGAAAAGATCCGCGGTCCGAAGTATCTCGTCAGAAATGTCGACAATGACACCATCCCCGTTTTCGTGCGTCCCAATTCCATCCTTGTTACGAGGAGTTCAGATTCGCATCACGAAACCGGTATACTTGACGGCCTTACATTCACCTGCTTTGAACTAGCTCCCGGATCCGTAACCGCTTGCGAGGTCTTCGGCGAAGACGGAAACACTTCAGGCATAATCAGGATCACGACCGGCAACAACAGGATAACAGTTCATACTGACGGTTTCGGACGCAACAAGAGGATAGTTCTTTCTGACATCGTCAACGTCGTAAGCGTATCCGAATCGATGCCCGAGCAGACACAGTTCGGCACCATGATCGAATTCTCCGGCAACGAACTGATAATAGGACTCGGCTGATATTTACTGTTTCAGGAAATCGATGACATCACGGATATAATCACCGCAGACGGGCTCGTTCAGGAGTTCGTGGCGGTACGGTCCGTAGTTTCTCGCATGGGCACGTGCACCGTAATGCTTCATTTTCGAGAATGCCTTCTCAACACCTTTGCCGTAGCTTCCGACAGGATCTTCTGCCGCGTATGCAAAAAGACACGGCGCTTCAGAAAGGTTTTCGAAAGCCTTTGAGCTCTGTATAAAGCTTATGTAATTGAAAAGCACGGAATAACCTCCGCCGGTAAAGCTGAACCCGCACATCGGATCTTCGGTATATGCCTTTACTGCTTCAGGATCCGTCGATATCCAGTCGAACGGAGTAGACGGGTCTTTTATGCGCTTGCAGTAACTTCCGAAAGCGACCGCTTCAAGCAGCCTGTTTTCCTTTTTTGCGCACCCGAACAGGCAGGCGGCACCTGCCAGAAAACGTCCGAAGACTACAGCGGGATTCGGTCCGATCGTAGAAGAAAATACAAACTTTGAAAACTCGCATGCATATTCCGGAGTTGAAAAGATCGCACGCACGATGAACGATCCCATCGAATGGCCGTATAAATAGTAAGGAATGTTCTCGCCGAATCTGACGCGTGCGAGCCTGTGCATCTCCATAATGTCCTTAAGCGTATCGGCAGCTGCCTTCCCGCCTTTACCGAAATATCCCTTCGGATAACCGATGCTTTCGTTGAGCTTATATGTTTTCCCGTGTCCAAGCATGTCTGTGCCGCACACATGATAGCCCGCTTCATTGAGGCTTTCTATGAACTTCTCATAACGCGCCAGATATTCCGCCATTCCGTGGCAGATCTGAACGACGCCCTTTATCTCACCGGCAGACGAAGGATAGTAGTATCCCGCGATCTTTGCACCGTTTCCGTTCGCTGCTTCGAAAACAACTGTCTCGCACTGTATTCCTGCCATCTTGGCCCCTCTCTGTTTGCGGTTTATCCTTAATCTTAATGCCTGCGGTCGAAAATGCGAAAAATTATTAATGAATTCTCACATAAATATATATAATATAACTCAATAATTTATAAGTGCTTTCTTCAAGGAGGACTTAGATCATGTTTGAGATCGTAGAAAAGAAGCATCTCGGAGCCAATGTCTGGCTCATGAAAGTCGTTGCACCGCTCGTTGCGGGTAAGGCCATGCCCGGACAGTTCCTCATCGTCCGTGTTGATGACGAAGGCGAGCGCATCCCTCTCACCGTTTGTGATTATGACCGTGAGAAAGGCATCGTCACCATCGTTTTCGCCATCATCGGCGCAGAGACCGAACGCATGTCCTATCTCAGGGTCGGTGACCGTTTTGCCGATGTCGTAGGTCCTCTCGGAAGGCCTTCCGATCTCATTGACGTTCCCCTTGAAGAACTCAGGAAGAAAAAGATCCTCTTTATCGCAGGCGGCGTAGGCACGGCTCCCGTCTATAACCAGCTTAAGTGGCTTCACGACAACGGTGTTGAAGTTGACTGCATCCAGGGCGCAAGGAACAAGGACCTTCTCATTCTCGAAAACGAGATGAAGGCAGTTACGAAGAATCTATATTTCGCAACTGACGACGGTTCCTACGGCATCCACGGCAATGTCTGCGTTGCGCTTCAGCAGCTTTGGGACGAAGGCATCCGCTATGACCACTGCGTCGTCATAGGTCCCGTCGTCATGATGAAGTTCGCATGTCAGTTAACCAAAAAGCTCGGCATCCACACCGTCATTTCCATGAACACGATAATGGTCGACGGAACCGGAATGTGCGGAGCATGCAGACTCTTAGTCGGCGGCCAGGTCAAGTTCGCATGTGTCGACGGTCCTGAGTTTGACGGCTGGGAAGTTGATTTCGACCAAGCCATGCAGCGTTCACGTCTTTATAAGACCGAAGAAGGCAGGCTCATGCTAAAGCTCCACGAAGGCGACACACACCACGGCGGCTGCGGCGTCTGTTCCTGATCATGGCGAACTGGTATAAGGAGAAATAATATGGAAGTAGATGTATTAAAGAAAGTTCCGGTTTCCGAGCAGGATCCCAAGGTCCGTGCGACCAACTTTGACGAGGTCAATCTCGGCTATACAAAAGAAGAGGCCGTTTTGGAAGCTTCCCGCTGCCTTAACTGCAAGAACGCTCGCTGCATCAGCGGATGTCCTGTTAACATCAACATCCCCGAATTCATCGCAAAGGTGAAAGACGGTGACGTTGAGGGCGCCTATGGTGTCATCTCGCAGTCTTCCGCCCTCCCCGCTGTCTGCGGCCGTGTCTGCCCACAGGAGACACAGTGTGAAGCCCAGTGCATCCGCGGCATCAAAGGTGAGGCAGTCTCGATCGGCCGACTCGAAAGATTCGTTGCCGATACCGCCAAGGACATGGGCATCAAGCCTCAGCTCCCTGCCGGCATGGTAAAGAAGAACAAGAAGGTTGCAGTCATCGGTGCAGGTCCGTCAGGCCTCACCTGTGCAGGCGACCTCGCAAAGCTCGGCTATGACGTAACGATCTTTGAAGCACTTCACAAAGCAGGCGGCGTTTTGGTCTACGGCATCCCCGAGTTCCGTCTCCCCAAGGAGAAGGTCGTCGCCAAGGAAGTCGAGAACGTCAAGGCTTTAGGCGTAAAGATCGTAACTGACGCCGTCATCGGCCGTTCACTTACGATAGATGATCTTTTCGAAAAAGAAGGCTTCTCGGCTGTTTTCGTCGGCTCGGGCGCAGGTCTTCCCCGCTTCATGAACATTCCGGGCGAGCAGTCTCTCGGTGTTTTCTCAGCCAACGAGTACCTTACAAGATCCAATCTCATGGGCGCTTTCTCTGAAGATTCCAGAACGCCGATCATGAGGGCCAAGAAGGCTGTCATCGTAGGCGGCGGAAACGTTGCCATGGATGCTGCGCGTACCGCAAAGCGTCTCGGTGCGGAAGTACACATTGTTTACCGCCGTTCTGAGGCAGAACTTCCCGCGCGTGCGGAAGAGGTCCATCATGCAAAAGAGGAAGGCATCATCTTTGACCTTCTCACCAATCCTGTCGAGATCCTTGCAAATGAAGAAGGCTGGGTAACAGGCTGCAAATGTATCCGTATGGAACTCGGTGAGCCCGACGCATCAGGCAGAAGAAGCCCCGTTGAAGTACCCGGTTCAGAATTCACGATCGACTGCGATGCGGTCATCATGTCGCTCGGTACTTCACCCAACCCCCTGATCAAAACGACTACTGCCGGCCTCGAAGTCAACAAGCGCGGAGGCATCATCGTCAATGAATCAGAGATGACGACGCGTGAAGGTGTTTTCGCCGGCGGCGATGCTGTCACAGGTGCCGCAACGGTCATCCTTGCTATGGGCGCAGGAAAAGCTGCAGCCAAGGGAATTGACGAATATCTTTCAAAGAAATAACTGACCGGCCATCAGTAAACGGCTCCGGAACTTACATGGTTGCGATGTCTGCTGCAAACCTGTAGGTTCCGTTTTCATATTGAAGGATGTAATACCCGGTCCTGCAGCCATATGTATAGTATTCGTATTTTTGTCCGAGTTCTTCTTTACTTGCCAGTGGAAGTTCGTATTTCACGGCGTATCTGCTAACCGCCGTTCCTTTGATGTCCCTGGCCTGCTCGGGTTCAACTTCCTTGAGCGTTTTCCTGATGCTTTCTTCGCATCCTTCAGGCAAAGCCGCGATCATCTCATCAATGCTTTCAAACGGACGTGACTCCACCATGTACTCAGAATCACGCATTCCCCTGTCTGCATACCGTTCAAATATGTCTGCCGTGCCGGGCATGAGAGACTTATACGCATAATCAGTCTTCTGCTCCGCGGTCATCGGTTCATGGACATGCCAGCTCATCTGGTTTTTGAAGTGAAGTGCATATGTTCCAAAGATCAGAACATGCGTGAGTATGATGCAGGATGCGATGATAAAACCTTTTTTCATATATTCTCCATTATTTCCAAAGCTCTTTTGAATTCATATTATCACGGCTGTTATTGATAATCAATTACAATTTATCGTTTTTCGATATTTGCCTTTCAGGAAAGCATTCTTTTCATCATTTATTGCTATATCACCGAAATTTGCTATTTTAGGCAGCTAAATTCCTTTAGTGTGGTGGTTTGTTAACATTTTTAATAATTCATTTAATTACTTGTTCACATTTCTGCCTTATTTCGAAGATTTGATGACAGATTTTTGAGATTTTTGGTCGTTTTCTGTGAAATTATGGCGGAAATGTGATATAAAAATCGAATTTTTGTTAACATTTCGTTCATAAACAGTGTAGTATGATGCCAGATTTGTTAAAACAATTCGGAGGAGGAAACAGGAAATGGTTCGCAAGATTAGCAAGAATTATTCAAATTCAGAATTATCCAGATCAGGATCTTATCCTGTTTTCTACGCGATAGGTCTTACCGGTCACAGACTCAAGATATCAGTCCTTCTGCTGATCGATGAGCTCAACCAGATCGACTTCGACGGTCTCTTAAGCCGTCTCGGCGGCGTCAGCAGGTTCGTCCTGATCAAGATGCTCCGCGATCTCGAATCTGACTGCGTGATCACCAGGACCACCTCCGGAAATAAGGCCGGATATTCTCTTACCCTCACAGGCAAGCAGATCATCCCCATTCTCAATTCGATGAATGACTGAGGTATACGGCGGAACCCAACATAAAAAGAAGCACCCACATCATCTGCCCGTTACACAGCCAGACATAATTAACCTCTTTAAGTAATACGCACCTGTCACCTCTGCTCGGTACAGGGGCGCATTACTTTTTTGGTGATCTTTAAGATGTTATTCGGAAAAGACTAAGTGTCTGTCTATGTTAAAAGACTCAACTTAGACATTGACATAGAATTCAAGGTCAAAAGCGGGAGAATTCTATGTGTATGTCTAAGTAAAGGAGCACAACATAGACATCGACTTAGAATTCAACAACAGGACATGTAGACAGCAAAGCAAACAAAACAGCCCCGCGGTATAAAACCGCGGGGCTGTTCGTCTTGATCTTGATTACGCTATTATGCGTTGCAGATGACGGAGAAATCCTCAGCCTTGAGGGAAGCGCCGCCAACGAGACCACCATTGATGTCAGGCTGTGCGAAGAGACCTGCTGCGTTCTTAGCGTTGCAGGAACCACCGTACTGGATGGTGATAGCCTCAGCGCACTTAGGGCAGTAGAGCTCAGCGATGACGCCACGGATGAACTTGCAGACTTCCTCAGCCTGCTCGTCTGTAGCTGTCTTACCTGTTCCGATAGCCCAGATCGGCTCATAAGCAATAGTGATCTGGCAGAGCTTGTCAGCAGGGATATCCTTGAAAGCGCCAACGATCTGGCCCTTGATCCAGTCGAATGTCTCGCCTGCTTCTCTCTGAGCAAGAGACTCACCGCAGCAGATGATGGGTCTTACGCCGTACTTGAGGAGTGCAAGAGCCTTCTTGTTAACTGTCTCGTCTGTCTCAGCGTTGTACTCTCTTCTCTCGGAGTGACCGATGATGCAGTAGTTAACACCCATCTTAGCGAGCCACAAAGGTGAGATCTCGCCTGTGAATGCACCCTTCTCCTCGAAGTGGCAGTTCTGAGCAGCGATCTTGATGTTGGAGTAAGCAGCAGCCTCAACAGCAGCAGCGAGTGCTGTAGCAGGAACGCCCAAAGCGATTCTGGACTTAGCGTCCTTAACGAGAGGCTTGAGCTCATTGATGAGCTTAACAGCGTCAGCAGGGATACCGCAGTTCATCTTCCAGTTACCGGCTGCGAAGATTCTTCCGTTCTCCTTATCGGAGAGGCAGTCGATACCGGGGAGAACCTTACCCTCGATGTACTCGAGGGAAGCGCCGCCGCCTGTGGAGATGTGTGTAACCTGATCAGCGAAGCCGAGCTTCTGGATAGCTGCAGCGGAGTCACCACCACCGATGATGGAGATTGCATCAGACTCAGCGATTGCCTTAGCAAGAGCCTTTGTACCTACAGCGAAGTTATCGAACTCGAATACGCCTGCAGGGCCGTTCCAGATAACTGTCTTAGCTTCCTTGATAGCAGCAGAGAACTTCTCGATTGTCTTAGGTCCGATATCGAGGCCCTCCCAACCGTCAGGGATCTCCATTGTAGGAACAACCTTGGAGTTAGCATCGTTAGAGAAGTCATCAGCAACAACTGTATCCTCAGGAAGGAGGAGCTTAACGCCCTTCTCCTCAGCCTTAGCCATAAGTTCCTTAGCAAGGTCAACCTTGTCAGCCTCGAACAATGAGTTACCGATTGTACCGCCCATAGCGCCGATGAATGTGTAAGCCATACCGCCGCCGATGATGATTGTATCAGCCTTGTCGAGGAGGTTTGTGATAACACCGATCTTATCGGAAACCTTAGCGCCGCCGAGAATAGCAACGAAAGGTCTTGCAGGATTATCAAGAGCACCGCCGATTACGTCGATTTCCTTCTGGATCAGGTAACCGCAAGCGGAAGGAAGGAAGTTAGCAAGACCGGCTGTGGAAGCGTGAGCTCTGTGAGCTGTACCGAAAGCATCGTTTACATAGAGGTCAGCCATGGAAGCGAGCTCAGCAGCGAACTTAGGATCGTTCTTTGTCTCTTCCTTGTGGAATCTTACGTTCTCGAGCATGAGAACTTCGCCGTCCTTCAAAGCAGCAGCCTTAGCCTTTGCATCCTCACCGATAACGTCAGCTGCCAAAGTAACGGTCTTGCCGAGAAGCTCTGCGAGTCTGTCTGCTGCGGGCTTCATTGAGAACTTAGCCTCAGGTCCGTTCTTCGGACGGCCGAGGTGTGATACGAGGATAACCTTAGCGTTGTTATCAACGAGATATTTAATAGTAGGGAGAGCAGCTGTGATACGCTTATCATCTGTGATAGCTCCTGTCTCCTTATCGAGCGGTACGTTAAAGTCAACTCTTACGATGACTCTCTTGCCGCTGACATCCAAATCTTCAACATTCTTCTTGAGATACTGTGCCATATGTCACACTCCTATAATTATTATTAAGCGCCTGGCGCTTCTTTACCACGAATGATTATATAATGTTTTCTTCTAATATTAAAGACAAAAAACTCAGCTGTTTTTGCCCAACAATTCAACAACAAGGTGGATCTTATAGACCTTCTGTCCATCAACATAGAACCTGAACAACTCGCCGTCCTTGCTGTAAATCTCGAATCTTTTGCCGTAACTTGTGACGAGTCCCCTCATCGTGGCGATCTCGAACACCTGCTTAACGGGCTTGCTTATGCCCTCCAAAGACCTATTTTTGTATTTTCGAACAGGCTTGCCGGACTTATAAGGGATGCCAAGCTCTGAGTCGCAGTCGGTACCCTCGTAGATGATCTCGGTAGGAGTTATCGTCACCTTGCCGTTACCGGTCTTCGCGAAAGTAAGCTCATCGAACTTCTTGTGAAGCTCGGCATCAAGCTCCATCTTGAAATCGCCGCCCGAGATCTCAGAGGCAACCTTCTCCTTCTCCCAGCTTGTCCACTTGTGAAGGTCCTCAAAGCTCTTATCGCCGTCAGACGCAGGTTCCAAAAGTCCCGTCGGAAGATATCTTATGGTGTTGCCGCATGAACTGCACTTGATCAAGTCGCCGCGGCCCTCTTCTACCCACTCAATAGTGAATTCCTTCTCGCACTTGGGGCAGATATAACCGATATTCTGAAGACCGCGCGCGAGTTTCTTGCCCTTGTAAACGAGCTTATTGGCACGAGCGTAGTCGTTCTCGTCGTACTTGATGCCGTCGAGGATAAACTGCTGTATTTCCTCCGCCGTCATCTCCTTGACCTTCGAAGCCGGAAGCTTGTACGCGAACTCGGATGTGATCTTGCCTCTTCTTATGGGCAGAAGCTTGCTCCACCTGGGCATCGTAAGGTAAGCACCGTGAATGTGCTGAATGTAGATCGCGGCTCCGGCCTTCTTCGCCATCTTTGCCACGCCGTCGTCGAAAGTGATAGTTGAGCCGTCAACAGAGCGTGTAGCCTCAGGGTAGATGAACAGGACGCCCTTACGCTTCATGACCTTCATCATGGCCTTAACGGAAACGGTGTCCACAACGAACTGCTTCTTCGGAATAGCGCCTCCGAGCTTAAACCAGTGGCCCCAGGGTTCCCTTCTGAAAACGAACTCACCCGTTACGAAGTTGCCGGGCCTGCCTCTTGTAAGCTTGCTTGTAACCATCGGATCAAGATAAGACTGGTGGTTGGCAATGACTATGATCGGTCCCTCTTCCTTAAGGTAATCGGGATCGGGCTTGACCTTGATGTTGGTAAATAACGATATCAAAGAAACAAGGATATTCTCGCCGATACAGTGGTACCACCAATTACTCGGCACACATCCGATATCATATTCCTTCGGCTTCTTTGCCATCAATAAAGACCCCCTCGTAACACAAATTTCTCATTATTATAACAAAGCGTGTGTAGCATTTCTGTCGACAGTGCTCGTATTATAATATTTGTAAATTGATTTTGTTAAGTTATTTGGGGGGTTATTCTATAGTATAGTATCACTTCCAATTGGATGGAGAGTATTATCCTGTTAATAATCTCAGGTCTGTTCTACATACCTTTCTTCAAAAAGTGCGGTCTTGAATGGTGGAAATCATTCATCCCCGGCTACCGTATGTACTGCCGCGGACTTTGTGCCAGAAGAGAGAAAGAGGGTCGTATACTCGCATTTCTCGAGGTAACAACCTACCTTTTAGCCCTAACGATGCTCATCGACGGCGTTCCCGGCGCTTTACTGCTCATCTTGAGCCTGGTTCAGGTTATCTGCCTCATAATCAACTTCGTTCAGGCAATCAAGCTTAACATCGGTACGTGCGATATTTTCAATCGCAGAAGAACATGGGTGCTCCTCTGGATGCTCTTCGCAGATATTGTTGCGCTGCATTGGGGTTTATCAAAGAAGTTCCAGCCTTCAAGGCTCGCAACGGATAAGGACGAGGGCGCTGAAGAATCAGGCATCACCGCAGACGAGGAAGCTGAAGGCCTGTCCGTCAACATCGCCGCAAGAACTGCCCGCAGCGTACAGTTCCTTACTAAGTACACGATCACTAAGTGGGGACTTACGGCAACATGTGCACAGGGACAGTACAACTACCTTCCCATGACTGCACTTTGGAAGAGCATGACTAAGATGCGTAACGGCTCCATCACGGCAGGTCAGTTAAAGGAGTTCATGCTTGCATCCCCTGATTTCTCCGAGGACCCTGAGATGGTCATCCTTCTGAACGCCATCCCTGATGACAAGGAGATCATGTTCGACAGCTTTATCACTGTCATCGAAAGCCAGGGCGGCGCATATGCCATCGAGATGAAATCCGCTGAGCTCAATCAGGAGCCTAAGTACGACTCCAATCCCGCAGTCATCAAAGAGTGCTGGGAGATGCTCGCGCTGCAGATTCTCCTCTACATCGGAGTCGCGACAGCCGCACTCGAGTTCATCGATAAGGACAAGCGATAATCGTTAGAAAACAGTAATACTCCTGTTAATTGCAAATCACGTAGAAATTATATATTATTACGTGATTGCAATTTAAAGGAGGCTCCTTATGGGCGAAAACAAATGGATACGTGCCGCTATCCCTGCGCTGCTCCTGCACTGCAGTATCGGTACAGTTTACTGTTGGGGTACATTTTCAAAGGAGATTGCAGCTTACATCGGCGCTGA
This sequence comes from Saccharofermentans sp., assembly GCA_024692105.1. Next base: position 26,731 of record JAILMZ010000152.1, on the reverse strand, counting down.
CAATAGAGACGTTCAGTGGGCATTCTCGCTCGCTATCTTCTTCCTCGGTATGTCTGCAGCATTCCTTGGCGATGTAGTTGAGAAGGACATCAAGAAGTCATCACTTATCGCCACTATCTGTTTCACAACAGGTATGGTAGGAACAGGTGCGGCTATCTTACTCAAGTCACTTCCCCTCATCTTCCTTTTCTACGGATGCATAATGGGTATCGGCCTCGGTACCGGTTATCTTTCACCCGTTAAGACACTCATGCTGTGGTTCAAGGACCGTAAAGGTCTTGCTACAGGACTTGCAGTTGCAGGCTTCGGTCTTGCGAAAGCAATCGCAACGCCTATAATGCAGACGTTCCTCAATATGTTCGATAACAACCCTGCTTACATGTTCTTCATCATGGGCGGTATCTACTGCGTAATGATGTTCATAGGACACAGACTTCTTAAGAAGCCCGAGGGCTGGGTCGAGTCTCACGAGAAGGGCGGCATCAAGGAGTTCTTCGCAACACTCGGCAAGAACTTCAAGTTCTCTTTCTCCAACAAGACATTCATCGGAATCTGGATCATGTTCTACATCAATATCCACTGCGGTCTCGCGCTCATCTCCCAGGAGAAGTCGATCTTCACTACCATCGGATTATCGGTTGGCGCTGCAGCTGTACTCGGTTCAGTAACAGCTTTCGCAAACGCAGCAGGTCGTCTGGGCTTCTCAGCATGGGCTGATACATTCAAGGACAGAAACACGATCTACAAGCTGATCTTCATTCTCTCTATCGCACTTACGGCTGCAACGATCTTTACACACGGAATAGAGAATAAAATCGTTGTTCTGTGCATAGCTTTGCTCATCATGGTTAACGCAGGATACGGCGGAGGCTTCTCCAACGTTCCTACACTTCTTTCCGACCACTTCGGTATGAAGTCCATCTCAGCTGTTCACGGCATGTGCCTCTCAGCTTGGGCTATCGCAGGTCTTACAGGTAACCAGATGGCTACATACATCGTTGATCATACAGGAGCAATTGATCCTGAGACAAATTACAACCCGGTAGGAACTCAGAATGTACTTTACGCTACATGCGCTTTATACATCGTTGCTCTTATCGTCTGCTTCGTGCTTGTAAAGGCTCCTAAGAAGGAAGAAGCACAGGCCTGATAAAATCAGACCGGCAGCAACATCAACAACTGAGTGTTGCTTAACAAATACAGTCGAGATACAGATCAAAGCCGCCATTGCATAAGAAGCGATGGCGGTTTTCTTATGTCCGCGTCTCGCGAGTGCACGGCCGAATGAGATGCCGCACGCAAGCGAATTAAAAACATGAATGCTCGGGATAACATTCGTTGAAGTATCAACAGAATAAAGATGCCTGCAAAGATCAGTAAGGATATTGTCTCTCGGAAACTCATCAGGGCGGAGATCAAGTCCGTTCGGGAAAACAAGACTTACCACTATAAACAGGGACATGCCGATAATGAGGTTCCAGCACATGGCAAAGAACTCCTTCTTATCTTTAAAGAAGACGTAAACGATCGCGGCCGCCATGAAAGGAAACCACATAAGGTAAGGCACAATAAATCCCTCGACGAACGGGATACAGTCGTCGAGGGGTATGTTAATTATGGTTATATCACGTGTGTTCCTCTCCACGAATACGAAGAAGAACAGGTATACAGGCATATAAAGAATGAACTGCCAGTACTTGAAACGCCCTTTCATTCTTATCAGAAACTCGCGCCCAGGTTATCAAATGTATCGATTACAACGACACAGTCCGGATCGACTCTCTGCATTACCTGCACCATCATATACTCAGGAATTGCAATGCATCCGCCTGTAAAAGGATTCTGGGGTCCTAAGCAGTGAAGGAAGATAGCGGAGCCTCTTCCGGGTGTGCACTCATCGTTGAAGCTTACGCTAAGGCAGTACTGATACTGATAATCGTAGTCAACGATGTGCTCGGAGTTCTCAAGGTCGAGATCCGGATAATCGTTGATATCCACCATGAGGTTATACTGCATGCCGTCATTCATGTCGCCTGACCAGTAGTTGTCATCGGTAACCTGAAGATAAGGGATCGCGCATCCGGGGTCGGGTGCGATACCAAAAGCCGCATTAAACTCATACACACCGATAGGAGTCTGTTCGCAGCCTTCAGCGTGGTCCTCATCAGCACAAAGTCCGTTGAGTCCCACATATCCGGGTGTCGATAAAATCTGCATCCATTCTCCGTCCTCATTACGCTCGTGCATAGAGACTGTTGCCGTCGTCTTATCCATTCCCATGCAAGCCACTACGAAAAGCTGGTGCACGTTCTCATCCTGTGCCTGAGGCAACGCCGTCACCCACTCGGGAGAAGGCTCTTCAGCCTGTACCGCAGCGTGAAGTCCGATGTCTTGTGCCTGCTGTTCCGCAGCCGTCTGCTCCGCACTTCCAGTCTCATCCGGTACTGCACACGATGCCATGCAAAGGCACAAACTCATGGCGCAAGCCGCGCTTACTGCTTTTAGAAATGTCTTATTCATCTTATAACCCTCGTTGTTTTTATTGATTAAGTTGTCTGATCTACCTGAGTCTCAACTTTGATCTCTTCTATAGGACCGCCGTCCGATATCTTGATCTCCTCGCCATCAGCATCAACGATTGCGATCCTTCCTGCACTTATGACGCCGTCAAGCAATGCCTCGGAGAAGTTATCCTCGACCATCGACTGAATGACTCTCTTCAGAGGTCTCGCACCATACTGCGGATCGTAGCCCTTCTTCGCGAGCAATTCCTTGGCAGCATCCGTAAGCCTGATCTCGATACCGATGTCAGAGATTCTCTTGCCAACCTGTGAGACGAGGATGTCAACGATCTTGATAAGCGATACCTTGCCGAGCATTCTGAAGAAGATTATCTCATCGACACGGTTGATGAACTCGGGTGAGAAAGCCTTCTTAAGCTCATCGAGAACGACCTTCTTTGCATCGTCGTAAGACTTGCCGCCGTAGAGTTTCTCTCTGCTTGCCTCATCGTGATCGGTTTCATCGTCAGCCATATCGAAGCCGATGCGTCTTCCCGCATCACCCGTGAGCATACGCGCACCGATGTTGCTCGTCATGATGATAATGGTGTTCTTAAAGTCAACGACTCTTCCCTTACCGTCAGTAAGTCTGCCGTCATCGAGAACCTGAAGCATTGAGTTGAACACCTCGGGGTGAGCCTTCTCTATCTCATCGAACAGGACGACTGAATACGGATGACGTCTTACCTTCTCAGTAAGCTGGCCGCCCTCATCGTAGCCGACATATCCCGGAGGAGAACCGATGAGCTTACTTACATCATGCTTCTCCATGTATTCACTCATATCGATACGGACAAGAGCATTCTCATCGCCGAACATGACTTCCGCGAGAGCCTTGGCAAGCTCTGTCTTACCGACACCGGTGGTACCTAAGAAGATGAATGAGCCGGACGGCTTCGTCGGATCCTTCAAACCGAGACGGGATCTTCTTATCGCCTTCGAGATAGCCGTAACAGCCTCGTCCTGACCTACGACTCTCTTCTTTAATTCATCCTCGAGACTTCTTAACTTCTCGGCATCAGTCTCCGTGATCTTCGATACTGGAATACCGGACCACTGCGACAATACATCAGCGATATCGTCAACCGTGAGAGAGCCCGTGAATCCGTTCTCATCACCTTCCGCATTCTCGCTTTTCTTTACTTCCTCGAGATCAGCCTTAAGCTTGTTCTCCTCATCACGCAGAGTAGCCGCCTTCTCGAATTCCATATTATCAACTGCGATCTTCTTCTCGCTCTCAAGTTCCTCAAGTCTCTTGTTAAGCTTGATCTTCTTATCAGTAACGGCGAAGTTGATCCTCTTCCTTGCAGCAGCCTCGTCGATCAGATCGATCGCCTTATCCGGCAGGAATCTGTCAGAAACATATCTTGAAGAAAGCATGACCGCCTGCTCGATCGCATCATCGGGGATGTGAATCTTGTGATGCTCCTCATACTTCTGGCGAAGTCCCTTAAGTATCTGTATCGCCTCGCTCTGTGAAGGCTCGTCAACGAGTACCTTCTGGAATCTTCTCTCGAGTGCGGAATCCTTCTCGATGTACTTGCTGTATTCGTCAAGTGTAGTTGCACCTACGATCTGAAGCTCGTTACGTGTGAGCATAGGCTTCATGATATTTGCAGCGTCCAAAGAACCGCTCTCTCCTCCGCCGCCGGCACCGATAAGAGTATGGATCTCATCGATGAAGAGAATGATGTCGGGATTCGAGGAAGCTTCCTCGAGAACATTCTTGATCCTCTCCTCGAAGTCACCTCTGAACTTGGAGCCTGCAACAAGCGAGCCCATGTCGATGCTGTACACGGTCTTATCCTTGATGATATCGGGCACGTCACCCTGCGAGATAGCAAGAGCAAGTCCCTCTGCGATCGCCGTCTTACCTACACCCGGATCACCTACAAGACAGGGGTTGTTCTTAGTCCTTCTCGCGAGGATCTGCATGACGCGGTTAATCTCCTTTTCGCGGCCGATGACGGGATCGATCTTGCCCTCGGCTGCCATCTTGGTTAAGTTCTTACCAAACTTCTCAAGTGTCTTCTTGCCGTTCTTGCCGGGCTTCTTGCCTGACCTGTCGCCCTTGCCGAGCATGCCGCCATCGCCGAGGTTGGCGGAAGCGCGCGGTTCGAGGTCATCATCGGATGAATTCTCACCCAGAGACATCGACATCTCATCAATAATGCCGTTGATGTCGGCGCCGACTCTCGTCAGCACCTGGTTTGCCATGAAGGACCTGTTGGTCGCGATGACGAACAGGAGGTGCTCGGGCTTAACCACGCCGTTGTCGCCTATCCTTCTTGACACTTCCATAGCATCTCCAAACAACTTCTTCGCTTCGATCCTCAAGATCCTGATGCCTTCCTCCACCTCGTAGTTGGATGTCTGCTCTTCGAGAACCGTATCGTCGTAACCTAATGTCGAGATCAATGTATCCAGACCTGCGTTATTGCTCTCGAGAACATCGGCAGCCTGTCCGGGGACAGCTGCGATACCTGCGAGAATGTGCTCTGTCGTGATCATCATTCTCGTTCCGCTGCTCTGAGCGAATCTCTTCGCGTAGATTATTACGCGTGTTGTATCTTCAGTAAGTTTGAGATTCATTTATTCTCTACCCCCTTTATAATGTCCCGTATCATGTTGGCGCGTGCCGACGACCTCGTCGCAGGTCTCACGCCCTTTGTATTTGAATCCATATAGTTGCGTCTTACTTTCTGAGTAAGTTTGTTTATCTTGCTCCAGTCAAGATCAGCTTCGGAAGTATCTATCTGGTCCTGACCTAACCTTAGCCAGTTAATGAGTGTCAGTGCCTCCGAACTCTCGATCCTTCTGCAGTAGCGAAGTGTAGCATACGCTCTGTAGTACTGGTCCTCGATGATTATCTTCTTGCGCGAGCAGATGTTCTTGCGGCACGTCTTCTCGAGCTTGATGATATCCGCGATAAGCTTCTGGGTTCTCGTGAGCATATCCTGCTCGGTGACACCCAATGTAGCGACATTCGTAAGCACATAGATTCCGCTTTGTCTCAAGCCGTCATTCTGCGTCATCGGAATGATCTGCCAGTCGTACTTCTCGGCTCTTCTTCCGAGCACCTGAACCGCACCTTCAGTCTTCTCGATACCCGGGATCGCGAGTGTAATCATGATCTGCATTCCCGTACCGACCGACTTGATCTGCGATGTCAAAAATCCGAACTTATCGGTGTATGCGATATCCATACTCTTCTCGAACTCTACTGCAAGATCGTTAGCCCTCGTATATGCGGTGCCGAGATCGCTTCCTGCAACCATCGAATTGATACTGATGTGATCCGTCGAGTTAATAACTACTCCGAGGCCGTCCGTCTTGCTAAGGAGAAAGCCCGTCTTCGCATTGTTATTAAGGAAGCTGTATCCGGCAAAGAATCTCTCGTACAGATCCTGCTTTGCAGTATCGTCGAGTTCATCCGTTCTTACGAAGTTAAGACCTATCGGTCCTGCCGCCTGCCTTACCATTCCGAGTACATTCTCGCGGTCTGCATCGCTCATCTTAACCGGGAACGGGAAGCCTTTAATATTACGGTTAATTACTACCTTAGTTGAGAGAACAACATCGGTATTTCTGCCTTGCTCTTCATACCACATATCAGTTGTCCTCCTTCCTTCTTCTTAACTCATCCCTAAACTTCGCCGCAAGGTCATAATCCTCTGCCGCTGCAGCCTGCTTCATGCCTTCTTCAATCTCATGATCAGGGATCACCGTCAGGTCAGCATCCTTAAGGTTCTTATAGGTATCCTGCTTGGGTTCTTCAGCCTTCTGCTGCGCCTCTTTCTTTTCTTCAGCTTTAGCCTTCTTGGCCTGCGCCGCATCCTTGGCCGCAGTTACTGAAGACTCCTTGTCCGTCTTCTCATCTATAACCGTATCGGCTGCCGGTGCGAGCTTAACATCAGCCTTCTGTCCCGGCTTTCTTCCCAGGTACTCGCTGCTGCCCTGCCTCTTCAGGATATTCTTCATAATGCTCTCGTTAAAAGTGTTATAGCACTCAATGCATCCGAGCTGGCCTCCGGCCTCGATATCACGAAGCGATGTACCGCACCTCGGGCATCTTATCTTCGTATTAGCAAAGTCGAGGTCGCCGCCCGTTCCGAGCACGCTTGCGATCTCACCCGGCATCGGGAACAGCTGCTCGAACAGAGAATTCTGTCTTCCCAACACCTCGTCTATCTTAAGGTCGCGCGCACAGTTGTCGCACAACAGTGCGCCGTTATATTTAAAGTATGTATTGCCTATCGGCGCTCCGCATCTTGAACACCTCATCGTGTTACTCCTTTCCGCCTGTCCTTATCAGATCATCAGTCCCGCAAGGGCATTCTTAAATATATCCGCCCTCACCTGTGATCTTATATCCGTATCTACTTTGGCAAGTGATCTGTCTGATACTGCCGCCATTATCGAAGTTGCCTCACGAGGCTTTATCGCCCCGACCTCCACGGCATTCGTAAGAAGGATCTTAGCTTCCTGCTGTGTAAGGTTGTCTTGCGTCGCTGCGATCAGTGACCTTAAGTAGTCGTCCGAACTTAGAGGCTTGATCTGCGAGATCGTTATCTGACCGCCGCCGCCTCGTCTGCTCTCGACTATATAACCGTTACCGGTCGAGAATCTTGTTGAAAGGACATATGTGATCTGTGACGGAACACAGTTTGCCTGTTCAGCAAGCACGCTTCTGCTTATCGTGGCACTTCCGTTATTCTCTTCGAGCAGCTCTTTTATCATTGATTCTATGACATCTACGAGCTTTGCCATTAGTGATCCTCCTCTCTTGTTTTTGACTTTGACTATCTTTGACAATAGTATTATCGCGCTGCCCTGCATAGATGTCAACAACTTTTTGACCTTTTTTGACTTTCGCCTGATTTACGGGCGCCTCCGAGGTCAGAACCAATGTAAGATGGTGTGCATTCACCAAACCTTTCACTTTTAGCTTCAATTTGGTGAATGATATGGTGAATATAGGCCCATTTTCACTATATCGTTCACTTTCCGAGCGGTTTTGGTGAACAAAAAAGTGAATCCTCGCACGAGTGAATCCACATAAAAACACCCGGCGGGTAGCCGGGTGATGTTATTTTCGCTTATTGTGGTCTTACTTGTGGTAAAGCTTCTTGGTCGCGTACACAGGCTCGCATGTCATGTTGACGCCGAGTTTTCTGAACATGTTCTCATCGACGCTTGCAAGCATAGTGGTCGAGTGCGCGTCCGCATTCTTGAGGTTGCCCAACTGCTGCATGGCAAGCTCCGCAACAGGGTTCGTCGTAGCCGAGATGGAAAGAGCGATGAGAGTCTCGTCCGTATGAAGTCTCGGGTTGTGGTTACCCATGTGATTTACCTTGAGGTCCTGAATAGGCTCGATTACATTAGGCGAGATGAGGGGGATCGAATGGTCGATGCCCGCAAGCACCTTAAGTGCATTAAGCAAAGCCGCAGATGAAGGACCAAGAAGATCCGTCGTCTTACCTGTTACCATGCGTCCGTCAGCAAGCTCGATGGCAACTGCGGGACCCGATGTCTGATCTGCTCTTACCAAAGCAGCACCGATACAGCGGCGGTCCGTAACATCGATTCCCATCTTGTTGATGAGAAGCTCGATCTTGGTGACATCCTGTCCCTCGGACAGACCTTGCTTAACCGCACACTTGGCCTGATAGTAACGCCTTATGATCTCGTCTCGTGAAGCCTCACGGCAGACCTCGTCATCGACGATGGCAAAACCCGCCATGTTTACACCCATATCCGTCGGGCTCTTGTACGGAGACTCGCCATAGATCTTCTCGAAAATAGCATTAACAACAGGGAAGATTTCCACGTCTCTGTTGTAATTAACCGTCGTCTTGCCGTAAGCCTCGAGGTGGAAGGGGTCGATCATGTTGACATCGGAAAGGTCCGCGGTAGCAGCCTCATATGCGATGTTAACGGGATGCGTAAGCGGGATACTCCAGATAGGGAATGTCTCGAACTTTGCATAACCCGCCTTGATTCCGCGCTTATTCTCGTGATAAAGCTGGGACAGGCAGGTAGCCATCTTTCCGGAACCCGGACCCGGAGCCGTAACGACAACAAGCCTGTGGCTCGTCTCGATATATTCGTTCTTACCGTATCCCTCGTCACTTACGATGAAGGGGATATTGGAAGGATAACCTTCAATGGGATAGTGCTTATAGACCTTAACGCCAAGCTGGTGCAGGCGCTTCTCGAACTTCTCGGCAAGATCCTGGCCTCTGTACTGCGTGATGCAGACGGAGCCTACACACAGGCCGAACTCCGTGAAGGCATCGATAAGTCTTAAAACATCCTGGTCGTATGTGATGCCCAGATCGCCTCTTCTTTTACTCTTCTCGATGGCGTCAGCGTTGATCGCGATGATGATCTCCGCATCCTCCTTGAGCTTCATGAGCATCTTTATCTTACTGTCAGGCTCGAATCCCGGAAGCACACGTGAAGCATGGTGATCATCGAAGAGCTTGCCTCCGAACTCGAGATAGAGCTTGCCTCCGAACTTCTCTATCCTCTCTCTGATATGCTTACTTTGAAGCTCCGCATACTTCTCGCTGTCAAACCCGACTTTAAACATCTGCTTTCTTACCTCTCATAACTATAACCTTATGCCCGGTGGGCTTATTCTCAAGAACGAGCTCGGAACCGCCTTCATCCACCTCTTCAAAGAGCTTCGTGAACTCATCGAGCGTTCCAATCTCAGGATATCCCGCGCCGCCTCTCCTGTAGTGCATCGGGATCGTGATCGCAGGAGCGATATCGTCAACGTACTGTTTCGCGCGTCTGGCATCTATCGTGTAGAAGCCGCCGACCGGTATCATAAGCACATCGCAGCCCCTGATCTTATCGAGTTCCTCGTCAGTCAGATCACATCCGGTGTCGCCCATGTGCACGAGCTTCAATCCGTTAACATCGATAATTATAACATTGTTACTTCCTCTTAAAGCACCTTTCTTATCATCATGGTAAGTCTCGATAAAACTTACCGCGAAAGGTGTATCTGCACGTGTAACAGAGAGCTTCACTTCCTTGAGACCGAAGTGGTCGCCATGCTTATGGGATGACACGACCTGGTTCGCAGTCTCCTTCAACGGAGCGTACCCCGGCACGCTTCCTGCTTCATAGGGATCGACTATCATCGCGAATCCGTCCTTCTCGAACTTAAAGCACGAGTGACCAAGATAAGTAATCTTCATGGGAACCTCCGTGACAGTTTTTATTAATTATAAACTAATTGTACGGAAAGGTAGGCGTAAATCTAATAATACTTAAGAGAAGCAGAGAACTGCGTTTCTTGTATATACAACTCCGACTCCGGGTTTGTTGATTGTAACCATACACATAACAAATGCCGGAACTCCGCTGCTATCACAAGTCAGATCAGAGAACGTAAGCTCGACTGTAAATACACCGTAGGTTGCCGATGTAAACGGGCTCGTGAAATCATAGTAACCGGTCCAGGACCCTTCCTTTAATTCAACATGCGGATAGGTATACGTTACACCGCTGATACTGGTCTCACCTACATTAAAGTACCCGAAGTGAACAAAGTCCGCTCCCGTATCCGGGGATCCGGCACCGGAAGAACCTTGAGGGAACATCCTGTAAATTGCACGGCTCGTAACTGCATTCGGAGCAGGAACATCATTTGTGCCCGCCACTCTTTGGAGCTCATTTACGGTTATCACATAATTCGAAGCTATCGTCTCGCAATAATCCTGATTTCTTCTTATCACCAGGACAGGACCTCTTCCTACCGGGCTAGCGCCGCTCATTCCGGCTGCGCCCGAATTCGAGATCCACGCGTCGCCGACACCACTTATGTATGTGTTCGAGCACTCCGCACGGAGCTCATCAACGATCGTGTCCGCAAGTACCTGTGCGCGGCTCAGATCGTTGGTATGCGTATATATCTTCTCTATCGGGAGCATGAGCATAATGCACGAACCCGCAAAAATCGCAGTTAACGTCATAGCTACAAGAAGCTCGACGAGAGTTACACCTCTTTTGGATTTTTTTGTCCTTCTTATCCTAAGCATGACATCACCCGCCTGAAGATGAAGAAGGCAAATATACTACATATACATGTCCTTCATGTGTGCTCACACAACGATCTATCTTCGCATTCTCATTCACAGTAACTGCATCCGGTTGACGCGCACCATAATTACCGTTCGCTATATCTTCCTGAAGCTCCCTCATCCCGGTATCCGCGGAATTCCTGCTGTTGGTCGCATTAACCTCAGACCTGGACGCCCACGCGATTCCCTGAGCAAAGACTACAAGCATTATCGACAGCAAAGTAAATGCAACGAGAACTTCCGCCATCGTCTCGCCCTTTTTGTTCCTTATGCCAAATGTCTTATGTCTGGTCTTCATATCAGTACTGCCTTGTATATGAGGTTCCCGACCCTTTGTAGGTTGCTGTATAGACATAAGTTGCCCGGGCCACATGAGCAGTCGTAACAACCTCATAAAGATCTCCGTTGAGACGTACAGTCACGGCAATATCGGAATTGGGTATCCCGGTATTGCTGTCAGCTGCTATTTGATGAATGTCATCATCCGTGCAAATGGACGACAGATTGATCTTCCCTTTACCGATAAGCGTATCTACCGACTCACCCATACTCGTTGCAAGCTCGTATGCCTGATCCTGATATACCTGCTTATCTGCAGACGCCCAAAGTGCGCTTGTGGATATTCGAAGAACAATAACCGCTGTTATAACGATTATTGCTATTATCGATACCAAAACAAGACTGGTCCCTTCGTTACCGCGAAGGAGAACCGACGTCCTGGAAGATAATGATGTCTTATTTACTCTTCTCATTTTTAAAACCCGTAATGCCCCTCGCTGTTCATAGCGTAACGCTCAAGCATAATCGCTGTTGCAGCAACGCGGGCTTCATCCGCCATATGGAAGGCTCTGGCTCTTCTTGCCTTTCTGAAATAACCGGTGAGCGCAGAAATAAGCCTATTTCCGAATCTACTTTAATTTTAACCTCGACGGCTTTTTACTTCAACATTTCCCGCGTTACGTTCTGTGAACAATTATTCAAAAGTCCGTAAACAATCAAGTACAATAACATATCATCCGCCTCGCATGTTAATATTTGATTAAGACTGCCCAAGGGGGACCTTAACATGGACAGAAAGATGACAGATGCCGAACTGGTAAGCAGATTTGATCAGGCTCTTTCAGACGGACATATATTTGTAAACTATCAGGCCCAGATCAATCATACAACGGGCAGGATGCTCGGCGCTGAGGCGTTGATGCGTTGGAACGACCCCGAGTTCGGACCACAGTCCCCCTCGGATTTTATCCCCGCCATGGAGAGAAACGGTCTCATCTATAATGCTGATGTGTACCTTTTCGAGATGGTGTGCAGGTTTCAGCGAAGATGTCTGGACCAGGGGTTCAGTCTCATGCCGATATCAGTAAACATGTCGCGTTACGACATTTACAACAATAACTATATAGACACGATAGAAGCGATACGCAAGAAGTATCATATCCCGGTCAAGTACCTTCGCATCGAGGTTACCGAGTCGTCTGCCATTGGGGGCATGGAGCTCGTCTCATCCGTCATAAGCAGATTACATTCACTGGGGTACCTCGTTGAGATGGATGACTTCGGCAGCGGCTACTCATCCCTTAATATCCTGAAAGATCTCATGGTGGATATCATCAAGCTTGACATGATATTCATCAAGGGTGACATTGGCGGACGTGGCGGCACCATCTTAAGCTCGATAGTCCAGATGGCAAAGTGGCTCGATACACCCGTAATCGCCGAAGGTGTCGAGAGCATCGAGATGGCGGATTACCTAAAGAGCATCGGCTGTAACTATATTCAGGGCTACCTTTACTCCATACCAAGCACCGAGGATGATTTCCTCGAATATATTCAGACGGTAACGCACGAGCCGCTTAACACATCGCTCTCTTTGATAAATGTGCTCGACTCGGGGAGATTTTGGAACCCCGAATCTATGGAAACATTGATCTTCAGCAACTTCGCGGGACCCGCGGCATTGTTTGTCTACGATAAGACTGACGGCAGTATGGAGATACAGCGTGTCAACAAGAAGTATATAAAAGAAGTTGGCATGGGACGCAACGAAAAGGATATCTTCGGTAATGATCCGTGGCGCGTTTACGATGAGAAAAATCACGAGATATTTGAGGACATGATACTTCGTGCGATAGAAAGCGGCGACGAGGAGAGCTGCGAGACATGGTCCAATATATGCACTTCAATATGCGGAGAAGAGCTTGTTTGTGTAGAAAACTCGATAAGGCTCATAGGCCGTGCCGGCGAGAAATATCTTTTCTATTCCATGGTAAAAAATATCACCTCTGAGAAGAGCTACCTGGAAGGACTTCTTGAGAACGAGGCAAAATTCAAACAGGCCTTCGAGCATGCCAATGTCTATGCCTGGGAAGTCGACGTCGCTACACGGGATATGAGGCCTTGCTTCAGATGCATGAGAGACCTGCATCTTCCGCCTCTTGTTAAGAACTATCCCGAGCCTGCTATCGAGGAAGGAATATTCCCTCCCGATTATGCAGACATGTACAGGAAAATGCTTGACGATCTTATCGCTGGCTGCGGCACCGCTGAAGATATAATTCCTCTTACGGTCGGACGCGTTCCTTTCCATGTGCGTTACACAACCGAGTACGACGAGAACGGCAAACCGCTAAAGCTCTACGGTTCCGCAACTTTAGTGGTCGACTCCTGATATATCTTTTACTGAAAGCTCTCCAGCACCTTTGTTAATTCGCGTTGGAATGATTCTTCTTCGCCCATCTTCTTGAGAACTCAAGATCCGGCGTTAGATAGAACCCCTGCCCGCAGGCATTGTATCCCGTCAAGTTAATCAGATCGTGCGCTTGCCTGCTACTTATATTTTACGCCCCTTCCCCCTTCAAGCACTCTCCCGCGCACGAAAAAGCCGGGGACGAATCCCCGGCTCGGAATACTATTCCTTTTTTATCTACAACAACACCTTATGTCATTGCTGTCAATGTCTTACCACCAACTGAAGGCATAGCTCCTGTTGTAGTACCCCAAGACACTGTACCGGGAGCGAAAGTATACCAACTGCCACCATCTGTAAACTGAATAGCTATTGCTTGGATTGCTCCCACGTTGTCAGGATCAGCACCGCCTGTTCCAGATCCTTCAGCAACTCGGTAATAACCAATCGCATTTATATCCAACCCTGTAAGCTTCTCAACTTCCGTAATCTTAAACTTATCATTGGATCCTGTACCGTACCACTCTGTAGAAAGAGCCTGAACTGCTGCATAAACTGTTGAAGCTGCCTGATATTCCTTCTCTTCTCTTGCCCTCTTGATATATCCTGTCAAAGCAGGTACCAACATAGCTGCCAAGATAGCGAGGATAACGAGAACTACGATAAGTTCAACTAATGTGAAACCTCTTTTAGATGACTTTCCAACTCTTTTCATTGTTCTTTCCTCCTTCATTATTATTAAGTAGAGTATTTTCAAACGATAGATTGCTTTCGTTTGTTGCTATGCTTGAACTATACCTTGCGAAAAAACCTATTTCAAGGGCACTGAGGCACAATTAACAACACCTTAAAATTTTGTTAATCTACCTCGTGTGTTTGTTTCAAAACCGTAAATCGAATGCTATTTGTGAACGAGAAATTCCTGAATAAGTAAACCGTTTCTCGAGGAATTAACTATAGTCGTGGTACTTACTGAAGGAGGAACGATTATGTTAAAAACGTTATTAACAAGGAAGAAATGGCTCACATTCACTCAATACTCGGATACATTTCTGGAACAGATCAGCAGGACGAGATCGAGAAACACTATCCTGTCTTACCGGCAAGTTTTGAGGCGTGCCGCGGATAGGTGGGACGGCTTGCTCATCTGCGAGATTACAAAGAGTATGGTTAAGTCATACATGTCAGAGCTGCAAGATATATATAAATACAGTACTGTCTGTTTACATTTTGATATGCTGCGTAATGTTTTTCGCGCGGCGGCTGAAGATGACATCATTTGCAACTCTCCCATGCAAGGCATGAAAAAGCCGATGAGACGCAAGGATGATGCGTAGGACTCGGGCAAAGCGTATACGGAAGTTGAGATCAGACACATCTTAAGGTGCATGGAGCGTGAGAGGCTTATGTATAAATGTGCAGTTTACTTCATGACCGACAGCGGCTGCAGGCGCGGCGAAGTCTGCGGGCTCACTTGGGACGACATAAATCTTGCGACTGGTGAAGTGACAGTTCGCAATAACGCGCAGTACTTTCCTCGCGAGGGTGTAAGGATACTCTCCACCAAAAGCGGCAAGGCCCGTAAGATCATCCTTAATCCACATGCACTTGATGTGATGCGCACGTGGGAAAAGGAGCAGGCTAAGTGGACTTGCTCGAACCGGCTTTTGTTTCACTAACTCCAAAGGCGGCGTCCTAAACCCGTCAACGTTATCTTCATTATTCAGAGTCTGGGGCAAACGATATAGCATCGATGATTTCCACCCGCACCGTCTCCGCCACAGCATGGCGACAATCAGTATTGCTCACGGAGCTGATATCGTCAGCGTAAGCCGTAAGCTCGGACACTCATCTGCCGCGATCACATTGAACGTTTACAGCCACGCAAATGAGGAAGCGCAGCGAAAAGCCAACCGGATGTTGGCGAGGGCGATATATGAGGAGTAATGCTCATTTGCTGTAACGGTCAGTTCACATTAGTTGAACTTATCGTAGTTCTCGTTATCCTCGCTATCTTGGCAGCTATGTTGGTACCTGCTTTGACAGGATATATCAAGAGGGCAAGAGAAGAGAAGGAATATCAGACGGCAGCTACTGTATATGCAGCAGCACAGGCAGTTATAACCGATATTTATGGTAGAGAAGGAAGTGCTACCTCTCCTTTAACACAAGCTACCACTGTTGTACATGGTGATCAGACGATTAAATATGGTGAGAATGTATGGGATCTTGCCGGAGTAGACAAAAATATAGTTACAGCCTTTTCTTTCAATTTTGATACTACAACATATATCATTACTGGTGGTTCTGTCACAATCAAAAATGGAACTAAGACAAGCACTTATACACTTACCATAACAAATGGTCAGCCTGTATGGACAGCAGCAACTGCTTAATTGTCATTCTAGACTAGATAGTACTTAACAGAATAAAGAAAGCCGGGGATTCGTCCCCGGCTTTTTCGTGCGCGGGAGTTTAAGAATCCGGGAAGAGAATCTCCGTTAGCATGTGGATGCTGTTTTTCATTGCGGATTTCTAAAATTTTAAAAACCGCAAGCAGACCGGGGCCACGTGCCCAAAAAAGCAAGCAAGCCAGACCCGCACGCCCCAAAAGTAACCAACCAGGCTGCCGCGCCGCACAAAACTTTGGCCATAACCAACTTTACCTTTTCTTAACAGGAGAGTGATACCCACTAATGTATAATTACCCTCAGTATTAATGAGGAGGGTTGTTATGAAGAATAAGTTTTCTAAGAAGTGGGTGGTAGCATTTGTCGTTATCATCGCTGTACTGGTGCTTGCTATGAAATCATTTAAGATCATTCCCACGGGGTACACCGGTGTCCGTGTAAGATTCGGACAGGTAAGCTCGGAGAATATCCAATCCGGCATTGCACTTCAGATCCCGTTCATCGAGAATGTGCGTCTTGTTAACAACAAGCAGCAGGATGTCGTGATCGACGGACAGATATGGAGTGAGACCAGCGAGCGTACCGCACTTTATTATGAGGGTATCAATATTACTTACCGCATCAATGAGGGTCGTTCTTCCTGGCTGGTGGCTAATGTTTACGATTACGAGCACACGCTTCTTACAAGCAGCTTTGTATCTTCCGCAGTGAAGACAGCTGCCAAGCAGTACAACTCTATCGATGCTACTAACAGAGGCATCATTGAACCTGCTATCGCGCAGGCTTTACAGGCTTCGGTTGATGAAAAGTATGGTGAGGATACTATCACGATAATAAAGGTAGTCGTCAACAACGCCGATTACGAAGACTCCTATAACGAAGTCATTGCCGAGCAGCAGGCAGCACAGATCCGCTATCAAACACAGCAGATAGAGAATCAAAGAGCAATAGAGCAGGCGGAAGCACAGGCTTCTGTAACAAGAACATCAGCACAGGCCGAAGCAGACGCCATGCTGATCGCGGCTGAAGCAGAAGCTGAAGCAAACGCAGTACGGGAAGAGTCCTTAACGCCCAACATCATCCAATACGAGACTATCAGCAGATGGGACGGCAGACTCCCTATGATCCAGACAGGTGAAGATAACGGCATCATTCCTATGATCGATATGGGAAGCATGTCTGAGAATGCTGTTATCCCGACACCCGCACCCGTTGAGGAATCCGAAGAAGGTTAATCATATGCTTCCTATAAAAGACATGCACCCGTCAGAAAAGGCGGGTGCATTTTTATCTTAGAATCTTACAATGTAATCCAATATATAATTCTCGAACAGGACCGCGACCGAGAGTCCGACCGCAAGGAACGGTACCAGTTTGATCTTTGACTTCGAACCCGCCTTGCGGAGGATGAGAAGATAGGCGGCATAAAATCCTGATATGAACATCCCGAGGAAAACACCTGCAGCAACAGGCCGTGATCCCATTAAAAGACCCGCAGCCGCCACAAGCTTAATATCACCGCCTCCGAATGCACCTTTAACGACCAGGGACAAAACCAGCATAGGCACCGAAACACATACCGCCCCTATAAGGTGATCGGCAACTAAGCCTACTCCGTCGATAAACAGGATGTCGGCAATTCCCAGCAAGGCTATGAATGCAACAATAAGGTCCGGGACGATCCCGGCATTGATGTCAGCTGCGGCACATGCCACCAGAGCCAGCAAAAACAAAGACAAAAAGACAGAATACGGGCTTGGCCCCATAACAAAGAAGCAACAGAAAACAGCAACCGCCGCGAAGATGTAAAACACCCGCGACGGCACGCTTTTAAGATCTGTGATCAGTTTGTGCAAAGAAGACTTGTCAGTCGTCATTGTAAGCAACGCGCTCTAGTTCTTCCATGGTTGTGATACCCTTTTCGACCAGCTTTAAGGCAGCCATGCGAAGCGTCTGCATGTTCTGGTTCTTAATGGCATATGCTTTCATTTCTTCAGCCTCAGCGCCGTCTGCGATCATCTTACGCATGGTCTTATCTACAGCGAGCACTTCATGTATCGCGGTACGTCCCAGGTATCCGGAACCGTGACATTGACTGCATCCGACCGCCTTCTTGGCATGAGGGATATCGTAGCCGACGAACTCGATCTGCCTCTCGGTAAGGCCCTCTTCGCGTGCGCAATAAGGACAAACCTTACGCATGAGTCTTTGTGCTACGACACCTACCAGTGCAGATGAGAGCATGTAAGGCTCGGCACCGATATCGATGAGTCTTACGATAGTAGAAGCCGCATCGTTCGTGTGCAATGTCGAGAGGACGAGGTGTCCAGTTACAGCAGCTCTTATTGAGATGGCAGCAGTCTCGGCATCACGTGTCTCACCTACCATGATGACATCGGGGTCCTGACGCATAAGAGCACGAAGGCCAACCTCGAAGGTAAGTCCTGCAGTAGGATGCACCTGTACCTGATTCAACCTTGGAAGGTTTTTCTCTACAGGGTCCTCGATAGTGCTTATGTTAATAGGCTTCTGTGACAGCGAAGCGAGAGCCATATACAAAGTCGTGGACTTACCGGAGCCCGTAGGACCCGTGATATAGATAAGTCCGTTAGGTGACATGAGCATGTTCGAAAACTTCTTGTAAGAATCCTCATCCATACCAAAGGTAGTGTTGTTGTCGATGTTTACCGCCGACAAGATAAGTCTCATAACGACCTTCTCGCCGAATACGGTCGGAATGACATTTACACGGATATTTACGATCTGCCCCTGAATCCTGACACGGAAGTGTCCGTCCTGCGGGATACGGCGCTCTGCAATGTCCATGTCACCCATGATCTTGATACGGGCAACAAGTGAGTCCTGAACATTCTTCTGCAAAGTGATGTAATCGATAAGCGTACCGTCGATACGCATTCTTACTACTACGTTTGTCTCGAAGGGCTCGATATGAATATCGGAAGCGTTATCCTGGAAAGCCTTATCGAGAAGCGAGTTAACAAGATTGATGATAGGTGCGTCATCAGCACCTGCAGAAGTATCGATAACAAGTTCATCGATGTTCATGCCAGTCGTATTTGCATTCGCATTCTCGGCCGCCAATTTGGCCTTGATACCTGCATACTGATAGTCGATGGCATCCTTCAAAGGCTGCTCTTCTGCGATCACCGTCTTTACGGGCATACCGATAGTCTGCCTGATATCCTCGATCGCATACAGGTTCAAAGGATCGTTAACGGCTACTATAACTACGCCGCTGTCCTGCTCGATGGGAAGCATCAGATATTGCTCTGCCATCTGCTTCGGAATGAGCTTAACAGTTTCCGAATCAATCTGGTAGGATGCGATATCGATAAGCTGCATATCAAGTCTGTCAGCAAGCGCCATAAGCATCTGGACTTCGGTAACGTAACCCAGATCGATCAAAGTCTGACCTATTCTCTTGCCGCCCTGTTGCTTCTGTATTGAAAGAGCTTCCTTAAGCTGGTCCTCGGTGATATAGCCCGCCGTGACCATCAGATCTCCTATACGAATCTTTGAATTATCTGCCATATCCTTTACTCCTCTGTGACAGCCGCAGCTTCAACCGCTTCGGCAACTGATGCCTCGTAGTCAGTGATGTCCGCCATGTATAGTCTCAGGTCGACTTGAAGTCTTACCATATCCGAATCTACAAGCACTGTCTCACCTGTCTCTTCATTGAACTGCTCGATCTGTTCCAACTTGGACCAGATGAAGCCCGTTAATCTGACTGACGGCTTCGTACAAAGATCATCAATAAGAGCCTGACACACTTCGGGAGATCCTGTCATTACCATAGTAATATCGACAGCCTCGATACCGGAAGACTGTGTCGATATAGCCGAATTCATTGCATCGGTATATGGTGTAAGGAGACTGTCTACCTGAGTATCAGCGGCGAAGCTGTTAGTATCCGAGCTTGACTCTTCAGAAGAAGCCGAACTTCCTGACAATCCGGTAGATACCACTGTCGGTGTAGGTGTAGGTGCCACTGACTCTACGATGGCACTAACCTGTCTCTCCATAGCCTGAGAATAGATGTAAGGAGTCTCCTCAACAGGACCCGACGGCATCGTGATATACAGATCCTCAGGATATAACCCGAATCCCAAAACATAACTTGTCATCATGCGATCGATACTTGAGCTTGGCATCTTCTCATAGAACTCTTCAGTGGACTCATTAAGATCTGTCACGGATCTGTCGTAAATCGCCTCTGCACTTGCAAGATTGATTATCTTGTTCCTGTACTGTGCTTCTATTGTCTGCGCATGATCTATGTCGTCATTCAGTGATTTGATGTCATTGATGGCAGGCCTTATGCCGAACCATACAAACATGAACACTCCCACGAAAGCAAGCAGACCGACTATCGTAGCCTTATCCTTCTGATTTAGGTTAGTCTCGAACTTTGCCATATCAGTTCACCTCCTGCTCAGCGGTATCTCGTGCCGCAAGTGTGCAGACGACGTTGATCTGCCATGAGGAGCCGTCGGTCGAATGCGTATATCCCGTATAGTCGACGCTCTCAAAGATGTCCATCGCCATAAGATCAGCGATAAACATATTGATATCGTCAACTTCAGGTGATGATGCCGTTATGGTGAATACTCCTGTGCTCGCACTGTACGAGACAAATTCTCCTGTAACATCATGCGCCAAAGCAGCCTCGTTTATCTTCTGATTAACTGTCGAATCCGGTATAGGATAGGAATTAATATCTTCAATCAGCAGATTTACTCCGCCCTGGATCGTACCCATCTCTGCCATGTTGTTATACATAGCATCATACTCGGCAACCGAAGCTATGACCTCGGGATCGTTGATGTAGTCCTCGATCTTCTTTAGCTCAGCCTTTTTCGAGGCTTTGATAGCCATAACGATACCGAAAGCAATACCTGCTATTGCAAGTATGATCGCGAAAAATGCAATCACCTTGATCATTCCGGAATTGCCGGATCTGACCGCTTTGTTCTGGCGGCTTGCCTTCATGATAGGAAGTCGCTCATCAAGCTTCTTTATACCCGCGATAGGATAAACATAGAACGGGAAAGCCGCATTTCCTTCGGATATTGATGTTCCCTGCGGTGCCTGCACAAGTGAGATATCCACCTGGCTGTCTATGTTCAAAATATCATTTGCAAGACTTGAGACCTGAGGCTGCGTCAGACCTGCAAACACGACATCACTTACAGTTTCCGTCAGATGCTGAGCAGATATGAACTGCCTTATAGAGGAAATAGACTGATATATCTCACGGGCAAACTCAGGCGTTCCTACTTCGGAGAATATACGAGACGTAGAATCGTAGTAGTACTTACCCTCTGCAAAGAAGATAGTAACGAGAGACGTACCATCCATAATCATATAGATCAAGGTCTTTCCTGAAGACGCCTTCGTAAAATACTGTACTGCGAGCTGTACGCCGTTATGTATGGATCTAAGTTTAAGCCCGGCCTTCTCAAATATATCAACATAAGTCTTTACGAAGACCTCTTCAGCCGTCTCATAGACTACATTCTGGGTCTTTGTCTTGGTATCCTTCGATACAACATACCAGCCGGTGATAGGATTTTGGAATCTGCCATACTCGGAATCGGCCGTCTCTCTTGCGATGAATTCCGTTGTCTTCTTGTCCTTCAGAATCGGAGCATCCACATGCGAAGCTCTAAGCTGCGGACTGTTGATAATGAGCGTCACTTCAGACTTCGGTATCTTATTCATCTGCCATGCAGTCTTGATGGTCTGGATGACTAAGTCCTTATCCATAACGACGCCGTTAAGCACAGCACCCTCGGGAAGAGGAGCCTGATACAGCTTGCTTACTTTGACACCGCCCGATGTCGGAGTGCCGACAGCTATCTGTATGTTGGTATTTGACAGAAATACTACTTCAGACATTTGTATGGTTTCCTTTCTTTACGAGCCTGCGCCGATAGTTGAGTAGGACTGATAGATCGGCTGGATTATGGAGATCATGATGAAGCCAACTATCACTGCCATTACTACGATCATTACAGGTTCAATATATGAGGTCAGACGCAGGAGCGCCTGTCTGGAATAGAAGTCCAAATCATTCGCTACGGACTCGAGCATAGGTCCTAACATACCTGTCTCTTCACCGATCTTGATCGTTGACGGAAGCTTGCTTACGAAGCCGTCGACATTTTGGATCGAGCTCGATACCGAAGATCCACCCGAGACCTGTCTCTCGACCTCGTCGAACTGTGCCTCGATGTACTTGTTGCCTATGGTTCCGCGCGAAATCTGTATACAGTTGTAGATCGGGATACCCGACGAATACAAAGAGCTCATGGTGCGGGCAAATCTGGCAGAGTAGATTACCTTCATAAGCTTGCCCCACTTACCCTTACACTTGATCTTATCGATGTTGTACGCAACTATCGGGATCTTCTTAATTATCCTTCCGAAAACAACTATAAGGATGACGGCAATGATAAGGATATACCATTTGGTCGCCACAAAATTCGAGATGCCCATAAGGATCCTCGTCGTGATTGGAAGCGACGGCATCGACGAGAACATGTCCTCAAACTGCGGCAGCACATATCCGAAAAGGATAGCAACAACAGCCACGATGAGCACCGACAGGATCTTAGGATAAGTAAGCGAGTTTTTCGCGGTCTGCTCCATTTGAGCCTCGCTCGTGTACATATCGGCAAGACGCAAACATGTGGTATCAAGAGTACCGGAAGTCTCTGCTGCCCTTATCATGAAGATGAGAAGAGGCGGAAACGCCGGATCCAATTCCTCCATCGCGTTTGACAGCGCGATACCTTGTACTATACGGTCACGAAGCCTTATATAAAGCTGCCTCTCATAATCAGTAACAGCCTCATCATTAGAAACTATCTCGATAGCTTTTACGAGCGTAACACCTGCTTTCGTTAAAGTTCCGAGTTGACGGCAGAAGTCCGCAAGCTGCGGTTTCTTCAAAACCTTCAGATTCATCTGTTTTACTATGGGTTTAGCATCAAGAAGAAGGAGCCCGGAGTCATGGAAACGCCTCTGAAGATCCGCCATGTCAGCGGCTTCCGCTTTACCCGTCGTTATCTTGCCTTTACTGTCCTGTGCTTGATATCTGTATTCCGGCATTCGCGTTTCCTTCCTTCTCCTATTCTCTTCTTTCTTCCCTTATCCCTATCTCACTCAGCCTCGAATCTCAAGATCCTGAAAGAGTAGTCTACTTCGAAGTCACCCTCCATCACGAGAGTACTATTGCCGTATTCGTTCGAATTGGTATAGACAACAATATATGAGCCCTTCTGATACTCAAAGCTTAACGGCATATTGTGCTCATCGTCCCAGGCGTAAAGGGTAACCTTTCCGGATCTTCCTGAAAGCTGTGCCACACGCTCCGCAGCACCTCTAACCATTCCGTCCCTGCTGGAGGGATCATAGATAGATACCATCCCGCCGTAGTATTCCGTTCCGACTGCACGAAGAGCGTTACGGATGTCGCGTGCTTCTTTATACGCCTGACGCGCACCGGAATCAACATAAGCCCAGAGGGCAAAACATGACAGGATTATGATTGATATAAATACAATGATTGCATTGCGTAGCACGACCGAGGCACCGCGATCTCTATAGAACTGAGTCCCCTCCACAAATTCCTTTCCGGATCTGTTGTCGTTAGTATTATCTGACAATTTGCCCCCTACTTTGTACCGTTAAAGACAATACGACACAATACGACTTGTTAAATAAACTTTAAACTTGCCAATTATAAGTGTCAAATAAAAATATTGTTAAAAAGGTGACTAAAGTATTACAGCATGTGCATTTAAGGCAAAAAACGGGGGCAGATAAGCTGCCCCCATCCAATTACCTTAATCTCAACCTTCCTGCGACTGCTCAGGCTCCTGCTCTGTCGGCGTCGTTTCAGCAGGCAGCGCATCCGTCTGCGAGACGTTCGAACCAGCCGTGCTTTCAGTAGGCTCTGTCGATTCAGCCGAAGTTTCGGAAGTGTTTGTCGTCTCCGTAGGATCTGTCGAATCCGTTGGATCCGTTGGATCAGTTGGATCCGTAGTATCTGTCGGGTCGGTACCCGATACAGTTACCGAAATCACATCTGATGCTTTATATGCAGATTCTCCATTATCAGTACGTGTCGCAGTTACAACACAATAATAGTAATATGTGCCTGCTTCAGTTGCTGTCCCGCTATAATCATATGTTTCTTCGGTCGCACCATCTATTGCTGTTCCGCCTTCAGTAGTATTACTTGTGTTGAAATACCACTGATATGTAAGTTCTTGACCTTCAATAGTCTGAGCCATTACCGATATCGTATGTCCATCTTCATCATGCGTAATAGGATCTATCGTCGGTGCAGTAGCAGGTATGATTGTCCAGCCTGCGTACAAGGTTAAATCTGACTTAACTACACCCGTAAAGACCTGCGTGCAGTCTCCATCCATGTACCAGTCATTAAGTGTATAACCCTCTCTTACAGGCTCGCTATACTCAGAAGCAGCCGTCAGAGCAGTATTAAACTGGACTGGCAATGTAGTCTCTGTATCAGCATCATAGTTGGTATGAAGCGTTACCAACGGACTTCTTATATGATAATTAACTATTACTGTGCTGGTGTTGCTCCATCTTGTTCCATTACCGGCTATAGTAATCGTTGCATCACCACTAAATATATTGTTCCCGGTATAAGTAACGGTATAATCGGTGGCAGGTATGTTGGTGGGAGTTCCATTATTTATATAAGTCAGCGTAACTCCGGGCCTGTTACTATTAGTATCATTACCGTTGCAAACATATTGATTGTCACTGGCAAGGTTATTTATTGTTACTCTCATTTGATCTCCGTTATCAAGAGCAAACGTGAATTCGCGTTGTGCGTCATCAACTGTAAACTCCTGATCGTTAAACATGATTGGAGTTATCGTAAACCCGACTTCAACAGATCCTATATAACGTTGCCTTCTAATTCCATATGCGGTAACCTTGGCCGTATCTGAGGCATAAGTATTATTATCATAGAAAATTTCATAATTCTCACTGTTAAGAACAGTTCCATCAGACAATGTAATTGTAAAAGCACCAGGTATAGTAATTGCAGAACCATATCTATAAGGCAAAGTAATATCCGACATAGAACCATTGGTATATGGTCCGTGTACTACATCTTCCATAGTAATCGTCAATGAGGCAGAAGTGATGTCCTCCAATGATGATTCTCCAACAATCGGCCAGTCCCCATAATGCTCGCCACGATAGATGTCTCCAGTTAACTGTACACAAAGATAGCAGCGGTAGGGATAGCTGTTTGAACCGTTGGGCAGGTTCGAATCAAAAGGGTGTCCATTATAAATACAATTAGGATTGTTTGCCCTTATGTATTGAGGCCCAAATTCTGTTTCTGTATAAGGAGCAAAATTCAGTCGATTTGCAGCAACAGGTATGCTGTTACCGGAAATGCCCCATCTCTCAACTTCATTGACAACATTTATTCCTCTAAGGACTTTATTGCCATAGTTAGCAGTGTTAAATGAGTCAGCATACGCAATATAACCTGCATACGCTCCAATACTACTATCATTTGATCCCGACAGATCGCAAACAAGACCTGTACAATATGTTGCATTGAACACATCATTCGCAGTAATATCAGATCTTCCGATGAATCCACCGACAAAACTCGATCCGCCGACAGATGCCGTAGAATAACACATCTTTATATAATCTGTAGTCGCGACTCCTGATCCTGCATAGCCGATAAATCCACCAACATAAGTGCGACCGGTGACATTCAACGAATCGTCGCTGTAGTGTCCCCCATCTATAGTATGTCCCCCTACATATGTGTGATCTACTCGTCCTGCAACCATATTTCCAATAAAGCCACCGACATAATCCTGTCCGCTTACTGCTACAGTTGAATAACTTCTATATATTGATCCGCTTAACATCGTACCAACAGCGCCTCCGACAGGAGATGATGCTGAGATGACACTCGCGTCAGGGGACTCACAATATACGGATATGTAACTAATAAGTTCATTCTCATTTGCATTTCCAAAAACCGGATTAACTCCACCGCCACTACTACCGAGTACTCCTATCGCGCCACCTACTCCGGTACTTGTGTTTCCGTCAGTACCTCCGGCATTAACCACGCCTGAACCTTCTATAGTAACAGCAACCTTCCCATTGCCGACTTTTGCACTCGATGTCATTTGACCGATTGCGCCTCCTGCGTTAATGCACCGGCTCTCATTTGTTGCATCACCAATTATTGTTCCGTTATTAATCGCTACTGTTACACTGCCTCCATTAATCGATCCACCTGAGAAATCTCCGACTGCACCACCAATCGCTGAACGACCTTTGACAGAGGTAGAATTTAACTCAACGGTTACGCCTGCGTTCAACGTTCCCCCTGTCATACTTCCGATTGCACCGCCGATACCGGATGTCCCTGTAACAGAAGATGAGTTAATTATCGCACTTATTCCTCCATTAATGGTTCCGTTCGAGAAGCTTCCGATTATGCCTCCGACATTGTTGTTTGTTCCCGAAACAGAAATTGAATTATATGTTATATTGTTAATCCCTCCATTAAGGGTTCCGTTCGAGAAGTTTCCGATTATGCCTCCGACATTGCTTGTTCCCGAAACAGAGATCGGATTGAATGTATTGTTGTTTATAGTTCCGTTAAATGTACCGCCTGCATATTGCCCTATAAGACCTCCTACATAGTCGTGGCCGGTGATAGGTGAGTTTACAGAAGCTATGATATTTCCGTTTATACTTGCGTTGACTCGCCCGATCGCTCCGCCAACATATTCTCCGGTACCCGTTACAGAACCGGTTACATTCGCCGTAATAGTATCAGATCCAGAAGCTAAAGACTCTCCAACAGCTGACTGCATATCGCCAATCGCTCCGCCGACATAACTTGTACCTGTAACG
>JAILMZ010000106.1 GCA_024692105.1 Saccharofermentans sp. | reverse complement strand
ATACTTAAGACTACAATTTGGAGGTTCACATATGGATAACAATGAGAAAGCAATTAAGATGCATGAGGAATGGGCAGGCAAGATCGAAGTAATCGCCACAGCTCCCGTAGGTTCCAAGGAAGAACTCGCTATTGCGTACACGCCGGGTGTTGCGGCTCCTTGTCTTGAGATCCAGAAGGACGTTGACCTCTCATACAAATATACAAGAAGACATAATCTCGTAGCAGTCGTTACTGACGGTACGGCTGTTCTCGGCCTCGGCGATATCGGACCTGAAGCAGGAATGCCTGTTATGGAAGGTAAGTGCGCTCTGTTCAAGGCTTTCGGTGATGTCGATGCATTCCCTCTCTGCATCCGTTCCAAGGATGTTGATGAGATCGTTAATACAGTTGCACTTCTTGCAGGTTCTTTCGGCGGTGTAAACCTCGAGGATATCTCTGCACCCAGATGTTTCGAGATCGAGAAGAAGCTCAAGGAAAGATGTGACATCCCGATCTTCCACGATGACCAGCACGGTACTGCAGTTATCACACTTGCAGGCCTTACAAACGCTCTTAAGATCGTCGGCAAGAAGATGGAAGATATCCTCGTTGTTGTTAACGGCGCAGGCGCTGCTGCTACTGCTATCACAAAGCTTCTCATCTCCAGAGGTCTTAAGAACGTCATCCTCTGCGACCGTAAGGGCGCTATCTATGAGGGAAGAGAAGGCCTTAACTCTGCTAAGGAAGAGATGGCAAAGATCACCAACCCCGAGAAGAAGGCAGGTTCTCTTGCTGACGTTATCGTTGGTGCTGACGTATTCATCGGCGTATCCGCTCCGGGCGTTCTTACAGCAGACATGGTAGCTACAATGGCTAAGGATCCCGTAGTCTTCGCTTGCGCTAACCCTACACCTGAGATTCTTCCTGACGAAGCTAAGAAGGCCGGCGTTGCAGTTATGGCAACAGGCCGTTCTGACTTCCCGAACCAGGTTAACAACGTACTCGCTTTCCCCGGTATCTTCCGCGGCGCTCTCGATGTAAGAGCTTCTGACATCAACGACGAGATGAAGATCGCTGCAGCTAACGCTATCGCAGGCATCGTTTCTGACGAAGAGCTCAACCCTGAGTACATCCTGCCGGATGCATTCGATAAAAGAGTCGGACCTGCAGTTGCTGCTGCTGTTGCACAGGCAGCCCGTGATACAGGTGTAGCAAGAATCTGAATATACTGAATTAAGCAACAATCTCCCGCAAGTTTTGTTGCGGGAGATTTTGCAATTTATAGAAAAGGAGTTTTCACATGATTGACGATTTAGAACTTTTAAGACTAATTGAGAACAACGCCAGACTTTCAGCCGAAGAGATTGCCGTTATGCTTGGTGTAACCGCCGATGATGTGGAAGCGGAGATCAAGAGACTTAAGGATGAGAACATCATCTTAGGTTACAACACGATCATTAACTGGGAGAAGAAGGCACCTGATAACTGCATCGGCATGATCGAGGTAAGGATCACTCCGGTAAAGAACAAGGGTTATGACCATATTGCGCAGATCTTGAGCAAGTACGATAAGGTTACGGCTTGCTACCTTATGTCCGGCGGATTCGATCTCATGATCATCTACGAGGATAAGACATTAAGGGATATCGCCACATTCGTAACCGAGAAGATCGCTACCATGGAAGGCGTTCTCTCTACGACAACTCACTTTATCCTTAAGAAATATAAGGCTAATGGTATAATCTACGATAATCCGAATACTGACGACAGGCAGGCTATCATCTTATGAGTTTTGATTACGATTCAAAGATTTCCAAGGCTGTACAGGCAGTTCCGCCTTCAGCAATAAGGAAATTCTTCGACCTTGCCAACGAGATGCAGGGTCATGTTATTTCGCTGTCTATCGGTGAGCCTGACTTTGTTACTCCCTGGTCTATCAGAGAGGCAGGCATCAATTCGCTTATCGATGGATATACACACTATTCTCCCAACTCCGGTTATATTGATGCAAGAGCCGCTATAGCTGATTATCTTAAGAGAAGATATGGCGTATCTTACGATCCCAAAAATGAGCTTCTTATCACTGTAGGCGGCAGTGAAGGTCTTGATCTTGCTGCACGTGCGCTTATCAATCCCGGTGATGAGGTAATCATTGTTGAGCCCTGCTTCGTTGCTTATAAGGCAACTGTTGAATTTGCTCACGGTGTTCCGGTTGTCGTTGAGACAAAGCCTGAGAATAATTACAAGCTTATGCCCGAGGAACTCGAGGCAGCCATTACCGACAAGACAAAGTATGTTATCGTCGGCTATCCGAACAATCCTACGGGAGCCGTAATGACTCTCGAGGACTGGGCAAGGATCAAGGATGTTCTTATGAAGCATCCTGACATTATTGTCCTGTCTGATGAGCTCTATTGCGAGCTTAATTATCTTGACGGCAAGCCCGCATCTCTTACCCAGTTTGCTGAGTTAAGAGAGCGCGTTATTATGGTTAACGGCTTTTCGAAGTCTTATGCCATGACAGGTTTCAGAGTAGGTTATCTGGCAGGACCTCACGAACTTATCTCTCAAATGTTCAAGATCCACCAGTATTGCATCATGTGTGCTCCTTCGATTTCACAGTTCGCTGTTGTCGAAGCAGCACTGAACGCTGACGAAGAAGTCACTAAGATGCGTGATGAATATAACCACAGAAGAAGAGTTATCGTTAAGGGACTTCAGGACGCGGGTCTTGATTGCTTTACTCCTTACGGTGCTTTCTATGCATTCCCGTGCATCAAGAGCACGGGCCTTACATCAGAGGAATTTTGTGAGAGATTCCTGCTCGAGAAGCATGTTGCCATTGTTCCGGGTAATGCTTTCGGCGAGTGCGGAGAGGGCTTCGTAAGGATCAGTTATGCTGCTTCCATGGAAGACATCAAGGAAGCCATGAGACTGCTTAAAGAATTTGTTGAAGATCTGAAGAAAGGTTAATCCCGATGCTTGAATTCGATAATATCAGACTTGATCTTGAATCATTTGAAGAGCCGCTTTCAAAGCTTAAAGACGCTCTTCACATCGACCGCGTATCCGATCAGATAAGCGAACTCGAGAACAGGACTACAGAGCCTGATTTCTGGAATGATGCGGCAAAAGCTCAAGAGCTTACGCAGACTCTCGGCAAACTTAAGAAGAAGGTCGAGAATTACAACAATCTCGTAGCTGAGAGGGAAGACCTCCTTGCTCTTTGCGAACTTGCCAATGAGGAAGAGGATAAGGATTCCCTTGCCGAACTTACAGAGAATGTTGCCATATTCAAGGAAGATTTCGAGAAGATGCGTCTTGAGACGCTCCTTACCGGTCCTTATGATGCCAACAATGCGACGCTCTCGCTCCATGCGGGTGCAGGCGGAACAGAGGCCATGGACTGGTGCTCTATGCTCTACAGAATGTATAAGAGATGGTGCGAAGTCCACGGATTCACCACTGAGGAACTCGAGTATGTTGACGGTGAAGAGGCAGGCATTCAGTCTGTTTCCATGAAGATCACCGGTGAGAATGCTTACGGTTTCTTAAGATCCGAGGTCGGCGTACACAGACTCGTAAGGATCTCGCCTTTTGATTCCGCGGGAAGAAGACATACTTCATTTGCTTCCTGTGAAGTCATTCCTGAACTTGATAAGGCTACGGAAGATGACATCAAGATCGACATGTCTGATATCAGAGTTGATACTTACCGTGCTACAGGTAAGGGCGGTCAGCACATCAATAAGACTGATACGGCTGTCAGAATGACACATAATCCTACGGGCATCGTTGTTTCCTGCCAGGCTGAGAGATCTCAGCTCCAGAATAAGGAAACCTGCCTTAAGATGCTGAAAGCTAAGCTTTTTGCACTCGCTCAGGCTGCCGAGATGGAAAAGATCGAAGACCTCAAGGGTAACCAGATGGAGATCGCATGGGGTTCCCAGATCAGATCTTACGTATTCTGCCCTTATACACTCGTTAAGGACAACCGTACGGGTTACGAAGAAGTCGACGTTGATGCCGTAATGGACGGAAAGGTCGACGGTTTCATCTTCGCGTATCTGTCAGGAATGAAGAACGAGAAATAATCTTACAACGCTTCAGTAAACGCTTTATGTCCCTTGTAGTACACCGTCTCGGTGATACCAAGGGACTTTAAGTATTCAGCGGTCTCATTGAAATAGATACCGAGTCCCGACGGAACGTGTGCATCGGAACCGAGAGTGAAAAGCTTACCGCCCATGTCCATGTACCTCTTAAGGAGTTTGCTGTCGGGCATAAAGTCTTTGCTGTTCTTCTCAGCCAGCTTCTGTACGGATTTGGTATTTATCTCCAGAGCCTTCTCTTTGGAGATAAGTGCTTCAAAGAAACGGTCGAACTCGGCAGGGCAGTCATCGTACCTTAAAGGTGTATCCTCACCGGAACCGTAGCGGTTGATGTAGTCATAGTGGGCAACAACATCGAAATTACTGCACTTCTCCGTCATCTCTGCGAGGATGCCTACATACTCGGCAAAGCAGACCTTGCTGGGGATCTCGTATAAAAGTTTTGTCGTATAGATGTCTTCTCCGCGGAAAAGGTGATTGCTGAGAAGAACCGTATCGAAAGGCGCCTTAAGAGCCCATTCGTCGATCTTGGATGCCAAGTGAGTCTGATAACCGAACTCGACTCCCATCAGCAGTTCGATCTCCGGGTGATCTGCGCGCCACTTGGGGAAAGCCGCAGCATATTCATCGAAATCAAACTCCCAGTTAAGGCTTCCGTCGGGGAAGTCAGCGTCATAGTGTTCTGTTACGGCAAGTCTCTTAATTCCGAGAGATACGGCAGATGCGCACAGTTCGTCAATCGACTGGTCAGCATCCGGTGAGAAATGCCTTGTATGATTGTGGCCGTCAGTAACCATATAAACCCCTTATCTGTAAACATTTTCCGTGTTTAATGTTATCATAAATTATCAATAATTAGAGGTGGCTAATATGGCAAAAAAGAAAGAGACCAAAAAGACAAAGGCTAAGGAACTCTTTGCCGAATTCCCGAACCAGTATAAGGTCGCAAGTGATGACGATATCGCTGCTACAATGGCTTTTGCTGAAGAGTATAAGGCATTCCTTGACAGTTCCAAGACTGAAAGAGAATTCACAAAGAATGCCGTTGCTTCTGCTGAAGAACTCGGATTTGTCGATATCTCGACCAAAGATACGCTTAAAGCAGGCGATAAGGTATACAGCACGATAAAGGGCAAGGGCTTCGCGGCAGCCGTTATCGGTAAGAAAGGACCCGAAGCAGGATTCAACATCCTCGGTGCGCACATCGATTCTCCCAGACTTGATCTTAAGCCTAATCCGATCTTTGAAGATAACGATACCGTCTACTTCAAGACTCATTACTACGGCGGCATAAAGAAGTATCAGTGGACAACGATCCCTCTTGCCGTACACGGTGTAGTCTTTACCAATGACGGTAAGAGCCACGAGATCTGCGTAGGCGAGAAGGATGATGATCCGATCTTCTACATTACGGATCTTCTGCCTCATCTCGGCAATGCACAAATGGCAAAGAAAGCATCTGAGTTCATTCCTGCCGAGGATCTCAATGTAATCATCGGCGGTATCCCGGTAAGAGACGGTAAGAGCAAGGAGAAGGAGATATACAAGGAAGCTATCCTTAAGCTCCTTTCCGATCAGTACGGTATCACCGAGAAGGATTTCGTTTCTGCCGAGATCGAGATCGTTCCCGCAGCCAAGGCAAGGGATGTCGGTTTCGACCGTGCATATATAGCTGCTTACGGCCACGACGACAAGGTCTGCGCATATCCTGCTCTCAGAGCTCTGCTTGCTCAGGAAAAGCCTGCAAGGACCTGCGTTACGATGCTTACCGACAAGGAAGAGATCGGTTCTTACGCAAACTCAGGAGCTTCTTCCTATCTTTACGAGAACTTCCTCATGGAACTTCTTGCCAAGGCTGACGGCGGCATCGATAAGTTCAACACGCTCAAGTTCCGCAAGGCTCTTGCGGCAACGAAAATGCTTTCCACTGACGTTACCACTGCATACGACCCCAAGTATGCGAGCGTTTTCGAGAAGCGCAATACTGCGTTCATGTCCTGCGGTCTTAAGATCGAGAAGTACACGGGAGCAAGAGGTAAGTCCGGCTGTTCCGAAGCTACAGGTGACTTCATCGCTGAGATAACGGATATCTTAGACAGCAATTCCATCCCGTGGCAGACGGGTGAGCTCGGCAAGATAGATGCAGGCGGCGGCGGAACGATTGCTGCTGTAATGGCTGAACTCGGTATGGACGTCGTAGATATGGGTGTTCCCGTATGGTCTATGCATGCTCCGATCGAGGTCATCTCAAAGATCGATCTTTATTTCCTCTATCTTGGTTATAAGGCTTTCATCGAGAACATCAAGTAAGGTTTTCTGATGAAGAAGAGGACTGGCGAAAAAAAAGGTGCAATCAAGAACAGTGTCGGCAGGATAACACTTACCGCACTTCTTATATTGCTCCAGATCATTGCCATTATCCTGTTCATCATGAACCTCGGCGCTGAGTATCCCATCCTTGCGATGGCGATACGCGCTGTTGCGCTGTTTATTGTCATCGGTATCAATGCGATCGATAACAACAGTTCGATAAAGCTCGCATGGGTCATCATCATCCTTACTGTACCAGTTGCGGGAGTCATCCTTTATCTCGTTGCTCAGTTCAATCCATATCTGAGGGTAGTAAAAACTAAACTCAGTAAGATCGATGATGAGATATTCCCCAGAGTCGACAGACAGGATGAATCATATGAGAACCTGAAGAAACAGTCGCCCGATATTGCTTCGCAGTTCAGTTATCTCAGATCCAAGCCGTATCCCGTATATGAGAATACCGACATCAGGTATTACGACAGTGCAGAATCCGCATTCGAAGCGCAGCTCCACGATATGGAGAAGGCCGAAAAGTACATCTACATGGAATATCACGCCGTTGCCAACAGCAAGTATTTTGAGCCGCTGCATGATGTGTTGCTCAGGAAAGTGGCTGAGGGCGTCGACTGCAGGATCCTGTATGACGATGTCGGAAGCGGAATCTTCGTAAACAGGGACTTCAAAAGACAGCTTAACAGCGAAGGCATCAAGTGTAATGTCTTTAATCCCGCTTTGCCGCTGCTGTCCATCTTCATGAACAACCGCGATCACAGAAAGATCACTGTAATCGACGGCATCTACGGATATACGGGCGGATATAACCTGGCTGACGAGTATTTCAACATTATCAGTCCGTACGGTTATTGGAAGGACAACGGCATCAGGCTTAAAGGTCCTGCCGTTAACAGCCTCGAAGCTATGTTTATCGAGATGTGGAACTTCTCAGACTTAAGGACTGACGATTCGACCAAGCTTACCTTTGAGAACAGATATCCCTGGAAGGTTGAGTCCAAAGGTTTTGTTGCTCCTTATGCCGACAGCCCGATCGATAACGATCCCATGGGAGAGAATGTCTATATCAACATACTCGGCAATTCAGTCGATTACTGCTGGTTCATGTCTCCGTACCTCGTTCTGTCTGATGAGCTCAAGAGAGCGATCTCCCTTGCTGCCAAGAGAGGCGTTGACGTCAGGATCATTACTCCGGGTATACCTGATAAGAGAACTGTTTTCGGAGTTACGAGGTCTTATTACAACCTGCTGGCTTTGAGCGGTGCGAGGATCTATGAGTTTACGCCCGGATTCAACCACTGCAAGCTCTGTCTTTCTGATGACAAGACATGTGTTGTGGGTACGATCAATCTTGATTACAGAAGTCTGTTCCATCATTTTGAGAACGGCGTACTGCTTTATGACGTGGATGCCATTGCCGATGTGAAGAACGACTTTTTGAATACATTTGAAGCAAGTGAAGAAGTAACGGAGAAGGCAAAACAGAAACCCAATCTGTTCATGCGTTTCATAAGATCTCTTCTGAGGCTTATTGCGCCGCTTCTCTGATCATCGGAAGGAGTTATATATGAGAATCAGGTTTTATAATGCAAGGATCCTTACAATGGAGACTAATGCCGTGATCGAAGGAGAACTTCATACCGAAGATTCTAAGATAACCTATATCGGTCCGGCAAAAGCTGTTAATGCGTCATTTGACAGGGAGATTGACTGTAAAGGCAATCTGCTGATGCCGGGCATCAAGAATGCACATACACATTCCGCAATGACTTTCTCAAGGTCTTTGGCAGATGAGTATTGCCTCAACGACTGGCTCCACAAGGCAATCTTCCCGAGGGAAGCAAAGCTTACACCTGAATCTGTTGCCTGCTTTTCGAAACTGGCATACGCCGAATACCTTGCAGGCGGCGTTACGGCCTGCTTTGACATGTATTTCTTCAAGGAAGCAAATGCACAGGCTGCGGTGGAGACCGGCTTCAGACATGTTTTCTGCGGTGCTGCCAATGACTTCGGCGGAATGGAAGACCTCGAAAGATACTACAACGAGTTGAATTCTTTTGATCCGCTCATATCTTTCATCTACGGTTTCCATGCTGAATATACGACCAATGAAGACAATCTTAAGTTTGTGTCTGAATTGGCCCATAAGTATGAGGCTCCCGTATATGCTCATATTTCCGAGACAAAAGAGGAAGTAGACGGATGCATCGAAAGATACGGAGTCACTCCCGCAGTGCTTTTCGACAAGCTCGGGATATATGATTTCGGCGGCGGCGGGTTCCATTGTGTATGGTTTACCGATGAGGACAGGGAGATATTTAAGAGGAGAGGACTTTGGTCTGTCTTCAATGCCTGCTCCAACCTTAAGCTCGCAAGCGGTATTACACCCGTATACAAGTTCATTGCAGATGACATGAACATCGCTGTGGGTACTGACGGTGCAGGTTCCAACAACGCTCTGGACATGTTCCGCGAGATGTATCTTGATACGGTTCTTTCGAATGTAGAGACGCATAATGCTGCTGCCGTTGATCCGTTCAAGATCCTCAAGGCTGCCACATCAGGCGGCGCGCTCTGTATGGGTCTTAATGACTGCGATGTTCTTGCGGAAGGAAAACAGGCAGATATCATAATGATCGACATGAGCAAGCCATCAATGCAGCCCGAGAACAACATCACGGCGAACATCGTTTACTCCGGCAATCCCGGCATCGTTAAGATGACAATGATTGCAGGTAAGATCCTCTATGAAGACGGCAATTACACAACTCTCGATATGGAAGAGATCTACAAAGAAGCCAAGGGCTTTATGGATGACCTCAGATAACGATGAAGTCTCTGGCAGGTTATTTCAGTAAATATAAGATCCAATGCTGCCTGAGCCCTTTGTTCAAGCTCCTTGAGGCATGCTTTGAACTTGCCGTGCCCTTGATAGTGGCAGGGATCATAGATAACGGAATAGTCAAAGGCGATACGGGTTACATTTATACTCACATATGGTTCCTTGTGCTGTTTGCCGCTGTCGGTTTCGCGAGTGCGATATGTGCGCAGTATTTTGCCGCGTATTCCGCCTGCGGTGTATCGTCTGATATCAGACGTGCATTGTTTGACAAACTCTACAGACTTAACGTCACGCAGTATGAGAATGTGGGTTCTTCCCAGCTCATAACTTCGCTTACTTCCGACGTCAATCAGATATCATCAGGTATCAACCTTTTCCTCAGGCTCCTTCTGAGATCGCCTTTTATCGTAGTAGGTGCCGTTGTAATGGCGTTTACCATCGACTGGCGTATCGCTTTGATATTTGTCCTGGTCGTTGCTTTATTGTCGGTATTTATCGCGCTTAATATGAAACTTGCGATTCCTGCGTACCGTAAGACCAGAAAAGGCCTTGATTCGCTTGTTGATTCCTGTGAGAACGGCATTTCAGGCGTTAAGGTCATAAGAGGTTTCAACAGATCAGCAGACGATATCAGCGCGTTCAATTCCAAGAGCGGTGATCTGTGCATAGCCCAAAAGGCTGCCTCCGATATTTCTTCCTGGATGAATCCCGTTACTTTCATGCTGATCAATCTGGGTATCTGTCTTCTTATATACAACGGCAGCATCCACGTAAATGCGGGCACCCTGACTCAGGGTGAGACAGTCGCTCTTTATAACTACATGTCTCAGATACTGGTGGAATTAATCAAGCTCGCAAATCTCATTGTCACTGTATCCCGTGCTGTCGCATGTGCCGGCAGGGTAAAAGAGATCCTTGCCATGCCTGAAGATGACACCGCATCGAAAACAGTCAATATCGCAGAAGGCAATCATTCCGTCGAATTCAGGAATGTACACTTTACTTACAGCGGTAATTCCGAAGAATCACTTATCGACATTAATTTCAAGATCGAACCGGGTGAGAAGATAGGCATCATCGGACGTACGGGCAGCGGTAAATCCACTATCGCATCTCTCATCTCTGGTATCTATCCGCCGGACAGCGGCGAAGTTCTAATAGACGGACATAACCTTTCCGAGATATCCGGCGAGGCTATATCCCGCGAGATTGGTTTCGCGCTGCAAAAGACAAGGATGTTCTCAGGCAGTATCAGGGATAACATTACGGCCGGCCGCAAGACACTTTCGGATAAAGAGATCGAAGATGCCGTCTATGTGTCCTGTTCTGATGAGATTATAGCAGGAAAGACGGAAGGTCTTGATTATACCGTAACCGCTGAGGGAAGCGGTCTGTCAGGCGGCCAGAAACAAAGGATAGGACTTGCCAGAACGCTTGTATCCAAACCCGGGCTTATCGTTTTCGATGATTCTACTTCCGCATTGGACAGTGCCACTGAGCGAAGGTTCCTTGAACGTGTGTTCTCGCTTCAGGGTGATCCCACGGTCATCTTGATCTCTCAGAAGATAAAAACTCTCAGATCCTGTGACAGGATAATGCTGATAGAAGACGGCAGGATCATTGCTTTTGCAAAGCACGATGAACTCATAAAGACTTCGGAAGTTTACAGACAGATGTGTGAACTTCAGAAGGAGGCTGCCGTATCATGAAGATAAAGAGTATCAAGCGGTTCCTCACATACATGGGAAAGAGCAAAGGCTACCTTGCGCTCTCTGTAATATATGGCCTTATGTACGGCGGTGCATCCATGGCAATACCTTACTTTGCGGGAAAAGCCATCGATGCATTCTCGTATCCGGGAGATATTCTGATCGATCTCATCCTTGTCATGCTCGGTCTAATCATAATTGCGACTGTATCTCATCTTATGCTGCTCAGGTGCAATAACAGCATTACTTACGATGCTGCTTTCAGACTGCGTAATGACTGTTATTCAAAGATAAGCAGGCTTCCGATGTCTTATCTGGACAAGATATCCGCAGGAAAGCTCCAGAGCATGATAATCTCTGATACGGAGACTATAGCTGACGGAATACTTTTATTCCTCAATCAGTTTGTATCCGGAATCGTTTCCATATTCTTTACCCTGGGCATAATGATCTATCTCAATTGGAAGATAGCCCTTATTGTGCTTGCTTTTACTCCGGTATCGTTTGTTGTCTCTTATCTGATAGCCGGCGGTGCGTTCAAGTCATTCAGAAAACAGTCTGAGATAAGGGGAACGCTTACATCTTTCATGTCTGAGATGACCAACAATTACAGGGAATGCCGATTACTGGGCGTTACTGATGAGAAGACCGAAGACTTTGCCGAACTTAACGAAGACTACCGCAAGACTGCGACCAAGGCCACATTCCTTTCTTCCATAAGTAATCCGTCAACAAGGTTCGTTAATGCGCTAATCTATGCCGGTATCGTGTTCATCGGTGCTCTTACAGGCGTTGCAGGCGGTATCACGATCGGATGTCTGTCATCGCTTCTTGCGTATGCCAGCCAGTTCATGAAACCATTCAACGATTTGTCGGCCGTATATACCGAACTGTCTGATTCTCTTGCCTGCATGAGCAGGATCTTCGAATACCTTGATGAGAAAGAACTTGATGAAGACCTTCTCGATGTTGAGAACGTCGGTTCAGATAAGGATAAGAAGATCGAGATCGAATTCAGGGATGTGTGCTTTTCCTATTTGCCGGGTAAGCCCGTGCTTAAGAATGTGTCTTTCAAGGTGGGCGCCGGACAGTCTTTTGCCATTGTAGGTCAGACGGGCTGCGGTAAGACCACTCTCATCAATCTTCTGATGAGGTTCTATGAGCCTGATTCAGGAGATATCCTCATAGGCGGCAGGTCAATCAAGGAAATTCCTAGGACGGATCTTCGCGAGTATATCGGCTTTGTTTCCCAGGATACGTGGCTCCTTAACGGCTCAGTCATGGATAATATCAAGTTCGGTGCCAAGGATATAACTGATGAAGAGGCATTTGCAGCCGCTTCTGAGACGGGAAGCGATTCGTTTATCAACAAACTTCCGAATAAATATGATGAGTATATTGATAACAACAGGAGCGATATCTCCGAAGGACAGCGTCAGCTTCTTACGATAACCCGAGCCATGGCAGCAAATCCTGCATTGATGATCCTCGATGAAGCCACTTCTTCAGTGGATATCGTCACGGAAGTAAGGATACAGAAGGCTACTGGCAGGCTTCTTAACGGGCGTACGGGCATCATAATCGCTCACAGGCTTTCAACAATTATCGGCTGTGATATGATAGTTGTACTTGATAAAGGCGAAGTTATAGAGACAGGCACTCACGCCGAACTTATCGGCAGGAACGGACTCTATTCCAAACTTTACAGCACTTACACTACTTAAAACGGTAGTCCGGAGGCAATTACTTTGAATTGTGATAAATACAGATCAATACCTTCAGTCGATCTTTCTGACCGCAAATGGCCGTCGGTGAAGATCAGTAAAGCACCGATATGGTGTTCCGTTGATCTCAGAGACGGCAACCAGGCACTTGAAGTGCCCATGACTCTCGATCAGAAGGTCGAGTTCTTCAAATTCCTGTGCGAGATTGGTTTTAAAGAAATAGAGATAGGTTTCCCGGCAGCTTCTGAGACTGACTTCAATTTTTGCCGTTATCTCATAGACAACGATATCATTCCTGATGGCGTTGCCATCCAGGTACTGACCCAGTCCAGACCCCACATCATTGAGAAGACAATGGAAGCGGTTAAGGGTGCAAAGAAGGTAATCATCCATCTTTATAATTCGACGAGCACTCTTCAAAGAGACGTTGTCTTCGGCTTTTCATGCGAAGAATGCATCAAACTTGCGACAGACGGCGCTGAGATGATCGCCGAGAAGGTCAATGCGGATAACAGCGGAACTGAATTCGTATTTGAGTATTCGCCCGAAAGTTTCTCGTCTACCGAGCCCGAATTCTCGGTCAAGATCTGCGATGCGGTAATGGATGTACTGAAGCCTACGCCTGAGAAAAAGGCGATAGTCAATCTTCCTGAGACCGTAGAATATCAGACAGCAAATGTCTATGCGGATCAGGTTGAGTATTTCTGTACTAATACCAGATGGAGGGATTCGATCATCGTATCTCTTCATACTCATAATGACAGAGGTACGGCTGTAGCTGCCTCCGAGTTCGGCATCATGGCCGGAGCGGACAGGGTAGAAGGTACCCTTTTCGGAAACGGCGAGAGAACCGGTAATGTCGACATTATTACGCTTGCTATCAATATGCTTATGACTGGTGTCGATCCCGAGCTCGATTTCTCGGACATGAACAACACCATCGATGTCTATGAGGATTGTACCGGAATGAAGGTCGAGCCGAGACATCCGTGGGCAGGAAAGCTAGTGTTTACTGCGTTCTCAGGTTCACACCAGGATGCCATCAGCAAGGGAAGAAGAAAGATGGAGGAGAGAGGTTCTACTGTTTGGGCCGTTCCTTATCTGCCCATCGATCCCAAGGATGTCGGACGTGAATATGAACCTATCATCAGGATCAATTCCCAGTCCGGAAGAGGCGGTATCGCTTATGTCATGCAGACGTATTTCGGTATCACCCTGCCGAAGAGTTTCCTTCGGAACTTCCTGCCCGTAGTTAAAGCTGAGACAGAGAAGAATGGTAACGAGAGTGAACTGTCACCCAAGCAGATATTCGACCTGTTCGATGACAAATACATCAATGTTCTTGAGCCTTATGGACTTAAGACATTCTCAGAGACTCAGGACAGCGAACAGATATCGACTGTAAGTGCCGTAATCACCGATAACGGTAAGGAAGTTACGATCGGCGGTACCGGTAACGGTCTTCTCGATGCTTTCGTTGCGGCGTTCAAAGAATATACAGGCGTTGATTTTGAGATCAAAGATTATTCCGAGCATGCCATGAAGAGCGGCTCTGATTCAGCGGCTATCACGTTCATCGAGATCCGCAATAAAGCCGACGGCAAAGTCTATGTCGGTGCCGGCGTATCCTCATCTGTAACCAAATCGTCAGTAAGAGCGATCGTATCGGCATATAATCGCATGCTCAATGTGATACAATAGCGCTATTGTTTAAAAGAGGTTGATCTATATATGTGGGATTATTTTGTTGCTTTCCTTTTTGGATTGGTTGAAGGTGTGACCGAATGGCTTCCTGTGTCTTCTACGGGACACATGATCCTTTTGAATGAGTTCTTTAAGCTCAATGTATCGAAAGAATTCTACGATCTGTATCTGGTCGTCATTCAGTTAGGCGCGATACTTGCTGTCGTTATCATATTCTGGTGGGATATCTGGCCGTTCGGCATCAAGCGCAATGAGCATCCTCTGTCCAAATCAGGCGTTGGGCGCTATGTCATGAAGGATAAGTTCATCATGTGGTTCAAGATCCTCATTGCCTGCATTCCTGCTGCAATCGTCGGTGTCCTTTTTGACGACATTCTCGATAAGTATCTGTATAACTATGTATGCGTAGCGATCGCACTTATCGTTTTTGGTGTTGCTTTCATCGTTGTAGAGTATCTGAACAGGGAGAAGGAACCCAAGATCAAGAAGATCGGACAGCTTAATTACGGCCATGCTTTCGCGATCGGTCTGTTCCAGCTTCTTGCTGCCATCTTCCCGGGTACTTCAAGATCCGGTTCCACTATCGTAGGTTCAATTGCCATCGGCATCTCACGAGAGGCTGCCGCCAAGTTTACATTCTTCCTGGCAATCCCCGTTATGTTTGGTGCAAGCCTTCTTAAGATCCTGAAATATGACGGTGATTGTTCAATTCATGAGATTACACTGCTTGGCATAGGTATGGTTACCGCTTTCGTAGTAAGTATGCTCATCATCAAGGGTTTGATGGCATTCATCAGAAAGCACAGTTTCACATGCTTCGGCTGGTACAGGATCGCACTGGGCATCCTTGTACTTGTTCTCGGAGCAATGGGAATTATCGGAAAGTAAATAAGATTATTTCTTCCTCTTATCGATAGGAACGTACTTAACTCTGTCCTGAACGCATTTGTAAGCAGGACGGATAATCTTGCCGTGATTGTTAAGTTCCTCGATCCTGTGTGCTGACCAGCCTGATATCCTGGCGATCGCGAACAGGGGAGTATAGAGCTCTGTCGGAAGTCCGAGCATCGAATAAACAAATCCGCTGTAGAAGTCGATATTTGCAGAAACGCCCTTATAGATGTGTCTCTCTGCTGCGATGAGTTCTGCTGCAAGGCGTTCGACTCTCTCATAGAAAGCAAATTCCTTTGAACGGCCCTTCTCAGCGGAGAGCTGCTTGACATAATTCTTAAAGATAACGGCTCTGGGGTCAGAAATGGAGTAAACGGCATGACCCATACCATAGATGACACCAGATCTGTCAAACGCCTCTTTGTTGAGGATCTTCTCGAGATAACGGAGGATCATATCGTCATCTTCCCAATCGGTTATATTCTTCTCGAGTTCCTTGAACATCTTGATAACCTGGATGTTCGCACCGCCGTGCTTAGGTCCCTTAAGGGAGCAGAGAGCCGCAGCAATGGCTGAATAGGTATCAGTTCCTGAACTTGTGACAACGTGAGTGGTAAATGTGGAATTGTTACCGCCGCCGTGCTCTGCGTGCAGGATCAAAGCAACATCAAGTATCTTTGCCTCCAAGGGAGTGTACTTGTTGTCGGGTCTGAGCATGTATAGTATGTTCTCAGCGATAGAGAGATCCGGTCTGGGGCGGTGTACGACGAGTGAATCCTTGTCGATGTAGTACTGCATAGCATCATAGCTGTGTACTGCAATCTGAGGAAATACGGCTATAAGCTCAAGTGACTGTCTGAGAACGTTTGGAATGGACAGATCCATCGGCTGTGAGTCATATGCATAGAGATTAAGAACGGCTCTTGCGATGTTGTTCATCAGGTCAGAAGAAGGCTTCTGCATGATGACATCCCTGAAGAAGTTCTTAGGCATACGGGACCTGGAATCGACGAGTATCTGTCTGAATTCCTTAAGTTCCTGTGCAGTAGGGAGCTTGCCGAACAAAATGAGATATGTAGCCTCTTCAAAGCCGCAGTGCATGTCTTCGGGCTGGCCAGCGATAAGATCCTTGACGTTGATGCCTCTGTAGAAGAGTTCGCCGTCAGCAGGCTCAGTAACGCCGTCTACAACCTTGGTGGCATTGATCTCGGATATTCTCGTAAGGCCTGTGAGGACTCCTTTGCCCTTAAGGTCACGAAGACCGCGCTTTACGTCATATTTGGTGTAAAGCTCTGAATCAATATTGATAGAAGTGCAGATCTCGGCGAGTTTGTTGATCTCGGGCGTGATCTTTGAATAGCTGTTGGAGTAACTGCTGTTTGTAGGCATGATTGACCTCCGTGTACTAGATTTTCGATATTATCCCTTTATCGTGAAGTTATTATATTGTAATTGACGGAAATGAATAATTCAAATAAGAAAGCCGCCGTTGACGCCGATTATCTGACCCGTGATGTATGAGGCTTTGTCTGTCGAAAGAAAATACATTACTTCCGCGACTTCCTCAGGGGTACCAAGCCTGCCGAGCGGAGTGTCTTCGGCAAGTACATTCTTATCCTCTTCGGAATAACTGCTCATCATGTCTGTCTCAATGGTTCCGGGGGATACTGCGTTA
This sequence comes from Saccharofermentans sp., assembly GCA_024692105.1. The sequence continues at coordinate 14,348 of JAILMZ010000106.1, read as the reverse complement.
ACCCTGATGCCTGAGGGGCCCAGTTCTTTTGCAAGAGATCTCACATAAGCGTCGACTGCGCCCTTGCTTGCGGAATAAAGCGCTTCGCAGGAAGCGCCGGTCTGTCCCCACATGGAAGAAACTGCAAGGATAACCCCCTTTTTGGCATCTATCATACGGGGCACAACGAAATGCGTCAGATTGAACAGACCGCCGAAATTAACATCCATGACAGACCTGTAGTCAGCATAATCCGTTTCCTGGGAAAGGGAGGTGAGAGATACTCCTGCATTGGATATGAGCACGTCGATATCGCCGAAAGTGCTGCAAGCCGTATCTACTGCGGCTTTTACCTGCTCGATATCCGACACATCACATTTGACGGGCTTGATCTTATCGGTCTCAAAGTCAGACCGGGTATGGTAGAGATATGAGACTGAGTAGCCGTTGGAAGAAAACAGTTCAGCGCAGGCTCTTCCGATTCCTCTGGATCCGCCGGAAATCAACAAATGGGGCATATCATCACTCCTTCGACAGTAATGACCTATTTTAACATCTGGCAAACCACTGTCCAAATCTTTTGATTGCGTTATAATAGCAACGTTGAAAGTGAGGATTAATATGTCTGAAAACACTAACGAAGAGTTTGATAAGCTCAGTTTTATAGATAAATGCAAGAAGGACCCGATCATCCCGGCAAGCTTTATTCTGGCTTTCCTGGCAATAGTAGGCGCGGCGATCTATTTTGTCCTTCCTTACAGAACACCTGCCATGAAAATAACTCTCGAAGAGTTCAAAGAGAGTTACGAGTCTACTGAAATGTATAACAACCTGTTTATTAACTTCGGTCTTGATATATCGCCTGTTACTTATATCGATACGGCTAATGTCTCTACAGAGGGCTTTGCAGGATACTATCCTGATGACAATTTCGGTGAGCTTAACATGACAGAATTTGAGTCTGACCGTGATTATTTCCAGGTTACGCTTAACAGTGACATCATCACATTGATGCAGGGAAGTTCAAGGAAATCAGACGGAAAGCTCACTTCTCTCAGGTTCATTACCAAGTACGGCGGAGATCCGACATGGATGAGCTATTACTATGCAAGCATTCTTGAAGCGCTTTATACTGACCTCGATCCCACTTCGGCAGTAAATGTGATCGCTACTATCTTGCAGGGATTTGATATCAACACACAGGGTAAATATACCGTCATGGGAGATTATGCGTTCAGACTCATGTATCTTCCTGCAAACGGCGGCAATTACTTTGCATTTGATGTTGTACCTGCTTCAAGCGTTAAGGGAGATCAGATCAGTTCGACAATGGCAATGGAAGATATGATCGTTCCTTCCACATCTGATGCCGTAGAACCGTCCGCTTAAATTACAATCTCGTTTCATTTTGAGAGGAAAAGAAAAAACCGCCTTCGCAAAGGCGGTTTTCTTAATGGCAGGGGAGACACGATTCGAACGCGCAACCGGCGGTTTTGGAGACCGCTGCTCTACCGTTGAGCCACTCCCCTAAAGCACTTAAGCATTTTATTCATTGGTTTGCACTATGTCAAGTGTAATGTTAAGATTTACTCCGTAATGAACTCTTTTTTATTAATTAAGGGGTAAATAATATGAGACTTGCAGTAATCGGTACAGGAAATATGGGTAAGGCCCTTGTGGGCGGATTCATCTCAGGCGGCATCTTTAAGCCTGAGGAGATCAATTGTTTTGACGTTTATGAGCCCGCTGCGGTTCAGGCTTCTGAGATGCTCGGTATCAACAAGTGCGGTTCTGCCGCCGAAGCAGTTGAGGGATGTGATTATGTCCTTATGGCTGTTAAGCCGATACATTTCGACGACGCGCTTGCAGGTATCAAGTCCAGCCTTACGGATAGTGCCATCGTACTGTCCATCGCGGCTGCCGTTACTTGCGACAGGATCAAGGGAATCCTTGGTGACCGCAAGTTCGTAAGGATCATGCCCAATACGCCTGCACAGGTAGGCGCAGGTGTATCTGCCGTATGTCCCGTCGGACTTTCGGAAGATGAGACTGAATATGTTAAGAAGCTTCTTGCCACATGCGGAGAGGTCATCCTTTGCGATGAGAAGACACTCGATGCAATAGGATGCGTATCCGGTACAGGTCCTGCGTATGTAATGCTCTTTATCGAAGCACTCGCTGATGCTGCGGTAAGTCTCGGCATCAAGCGCGATGATGCGCTTAAGATCGCTGCAGGCACGGTAATGGGTTCCGGCAAGCTCTGCCTTGATACAGGCAAGAATCCCGCCGTTCTCAAAGATATGGTATGCTCGCCCGGCGGCACGACGATCGCAGGCGTTATGGCTCTTGAAGAAAACGGCTTCAGGAATGCCGCTATCCAGTCTGTACTGGCTGCATATAACAAGACTCTCGAGATGCAGAAGAAGAGCTGATGACAGATATCTCTGACGTTGTAATCTATACTGACGGCGCCTGTTCCGGTAATCCCGGTCCCGGCGGATGGGCTGCGATCCTTATGGCAGGCGGTGCCAAGAAGGAACTGTCCGGCGGTGAAGCCAACACCACCAACAATCGTATGGAACTTATGGGTGTCATCTCCGGCCTTAAGGCTCTTACAAGACCTTGCAACGTCGAAGTCCACAGTGACAGTGCTTATGTAGTAAATGCTTTCAGCCAGAACTGGATAGGTAAGTGGGCTTCCAACGGTTGGAAGAACAGTGCCAAGGCTGATGTTGCCAACACCGATCTCTGGAAGGAACTTCTTGAGCTTACAAAGATACATAATGTGACTTTTGTTAAGGTCAAAGGTCATGCCGATAATGAATTCAATAACAGATGTGATGAACTTGCTGTTATGGAATCAAAGAAATTCTGATTCAAAGGTTAAGTTAATATGGGACAGATTAATTGCAGTGACGATATGCTTTATGAGAAGAAGATTTCCGAAGAGAAGATCTTCGACGGCCGTGTTTTCAAGGTAAGGGTAAGACAGATCGAGACTCCTGAAGGAAAGCCTTCGAGCCGTGAACTCGTCTTCCACAACGGCGGTGCATGCATTCTTCCCATTGATGAGGAACAGAATGTTTACCTCGTAAAGCAGTTCAGATCTCCTTTTGAGAGAGTCCTTCTTGAAGCGCCTGCAGGCAAGCTTGAAGACGGTGAAGATCCTCTTGTCTGTGCAAGCCGTGAGATCACTGAAGAGACAGGATTCAAGGCATCTTCGATCGAATTCCTGGGTGATATGATCTCTACTCCCGGATACTGTTCCGAGATCATTTACATGTATCTTGCCACCGGTCTTACATATGAGGGCGGCAATCCCGATGCAAGCGAATTCATCTCTACGGTCAAGATCCCGCTCAAGGAAGCACTGGAAATGGCTGAGATGGGACAGATTGAGGACGCAAAGACACTTATCATAATCTATAAAGCCGCAAGGAGGTTTGGTCTTTGAACCGAGTTGAGGAACATAGAGAAGTAACCGGTATCGTGCTGTTCTTTACGGCAGTTATCGTTATGCTGTTTTTCTATCTGCCCGTGGCTTTTACGGGTGTTCTCGGTGAGTTCTCCAAATCCTTCTTCATGGGATTGTTCGGTTTTACCGCTTATGCCATCCCGATATATCTTTTATATGCTTCGATCGATTTCTTCTTTGAGAAGAGGGCAGGAGTATCCCGTATCAGAGTCGTCTCCGTTATATTGTTCCTCATCTCGATATCTTCGCTGCTTGCCATCATCACTATGGATATGGATTATCTTGCGGCTCTTTCATCCGACGGTCCTTCCGTCGTAGCTACAAAAGCCATGGGACTTCTCTGGAAGTCTGGCGCGGATGCTGCTCTTATCCAGAACAATGCTCTTACAATGAAGGTCATTCCCGGCGGCATCATCGGCGGTTCTATTGCGGTTGCCCTTAATCTCGTTACGGGCAAGACGATCGGAATCCTTATAATCGTTGTATTTCTTCTTGCCCAGATCGTCACGGTATTCCATATCTCGATCAAGAGAGCCGCAAAGCAGACCGTTAAGATGATCAACACCACTGCAAAGAAGGCTTATACAAAGGTTACTGCTCCGGTAAAACCTGCCAACACATATGCCAGACCTCAATCAGGTACTACGGTTATCACATACGGCCAGGGCGACCCTATGTATCCGAAGCAGAACGGCGCTTCACGCTTCGTTAATACGCAGACACCCCGAAACGCATCAAGATATCCCGCGCCCGCAGTTGGCGGCGATCCGTTCGGTTCAAGTTTCCCCATAGATTCCAAGACTGGTTTTACTGATGTCGAGAAGATGGGCCTTGCGACAGGAGAGACGGACAGAGGCACCATCAATTTCAACGGAAGAGATTACAGTACTGATGATGATCATCCCACGGCTGACTTCAATTACAATGCTGAGCCTAAGAGCGCTCCGATAAGGACAGTCAAAAAACAGAAAGAACTGTCATTCCTTAAAGGCCATGACGAAGATTTTATTGATCTGACACCCGAAGAAATAAAGGCACCTGAACCGGAAGAGCCTCTTGATGAGATGCCTACCGAAGTCTTGGATGATGCTGCCAACGGTTCGGGTTATGACTATACCCCCAGGGCTGTCAGGACTCCGTATGTGGATCCTTCATTATTTGCCGGCGCTCAGGAAGAAGAGCCTGCCATTAACGCATCCGGTGATGTTGACGGATACAGTGAGACGGAGGGCAGGATACTTAAATCGTCCAAGCAGGAAAGAACTACGACTTCTTCCAAGACACCTGATTTCGGTGATTCCAGGAATGCCATCCGCAAGCAGGATATAACCGGCAGGGCTTATCAGATACGCAATTACCGACCTGCACCCACGAGCCTCCTTGCAAAGGATAAAAACGAAGCAACTGATCCGAATCTTAAGAAGGAACTTCAGGCCAGAGCCAAGAAACTTGAAGATACACTTGCAAGTTTTGGACTCTACGATATCAAGGTTGTCAATATCATCCACGGACCTTCCATCACCAGATTTGAGCTTACCATACCTGCAGGTACGAAACTGTCCAGGGTAACGCAGCTCAAGGACGATATCATGCTTGCGATGGCTGCGATCTCCATAAGGATCGAAGCTCCGATCCCCGGAAAGAGTGCCATCGGAATTGAACTTCCTAATAAAAAAGCATCTGCCGTTCAGCTCAGAGGTCTTGTTGAGACAAAGGAATTCCGGGCGTCAGAACCTTTGAATGTAGCATTGGGAAGAGATATCCCCGGAAGACCTATCTATTGTGATCTTGCAAAGATGCCGCATCTCATGATCGCAGGATCGACAGGTTCAGGTAAATCCGTATGTATCAATTCCATTCTGTGCAGTATCCTTGTTCACGCATCTCCGAATGACGTAAGGATGATCCTGGTCGATCCTAAGGTCGTTGAACTTTCCATTTATAACGGAATACCGCATCTTATCAGCCCCGTAATCACTGATTGCAAAAAAGCTGCTGGTGCTCTTAACTGGGCCGTGGCTGAGATGCAGAGAAGGTATAAGCTCTTTGAACATGCACAGGTAAGAGACATAAAGAGTTTTAACAAGAAGTGTGAGGAAGCAGGCGAGCCTTCAAACAAGATACCGCTCATACTTATCGTAATCGATGAGCTTGCGGAACTCATGATGGTCGCTTCTAAGGAAGTAGAGGCATATATCTCCAGACTTGCAGCACTTGCAAGAGCAGCCGGTATCCATCTTCTTATCGCTACTCAGCGTCCTTCTGTCGATGTCATTACAGGCGTTATCAAAGCTAATATCGCTTCAAGGATCGCTTTTGCCGTATCGACCGGTATCGATTCCAGGACGATCCTCGATCAGAACTGTGCTGAAGAACTGCTTGGTAAGGGCGATATGTTCTACAAACCGATGACAGCTCCGCAGCCTATCAGAGGTCAGGGCGCATTCCTTGCAGATGACGAAGTTGAATCCATCGTGGACTTCCTTAAATCCAAGTATGGTCCTATGTACGATGAGCAGATAATCAAAGATATCGAGATCGCTTCGCAGGAACCCGAGAAGGGCGGATCCGGCAGCGGTTCTTCGGATAACGGCGGCGGAAGCAGTTCCGCAGATAACCTTTTCGAGGAAGCAGTGGAGATCGTATTGGAGAACGGCAGTGCCAGTGTATCTGTACTTCAGAGAAGATTGGGCGTGGGTTATCCCCGTGCAGGCAAGCTTATCGACGAACTTGAAAAGAAGCATATCATTGGTCCTTACGAAGGAAGCAAGCCCAGAAAGGTTCTCATTACCAGGACAGAATGGCTTGAGATAAAGGCTAAGGGAGAAGAGAATGACTGATATTAATTCTGAACTCGCTTCACAAGCCGTATCGATTCTCAAGAAGAATAATCTCAAACTTTGTTTTGCCGAGAGCCTGACAGGCGGCATGATCTCATCCGGTATAGTTGATGTTGCAGGTGCATCCGCGGTCTTTAACGGCGCGGTTGTCTCTTATGTTAATGACGTTAAGATAAATGTTCTCGGTGTAAGTCCGTCTGTCATAGAAGAACAAACTGAAGTATCTTACGAATGTGCCGAACAAATGGCTTTGGGTGCTGCTAAGATGCTTGAAGCAGATATCGCTGTATCTGTAACCGGCATAGCAGGCCCAAGCGGTGATCTGCCCGGAAAACCTGTAGGAACCGTGTTTATGGGACTTTATAACAGAGGCAATGTATCTTCGGTTAGGCTCGATCTTAAGGGAACACGCGACGAGATCAGGCATAAGACGGCTGAAGAAGCTTATAAAATGATAATCGATATGGCAGGCGCTGAAGAGTAATGAGTAAAAAGAAGACAGCCGGAAATATGGTGTTCTCGACGATCATCGTTATGGTCGGTCTTTTATTTACCAAAGGATCGGGATTCTTGAGAGATATCCTGGTCGGCATAAAATTCGACGAGAACCTGTACAGGGATGCTTTTACCCTGGCTTTTACTATTCCGGACCTGTTCTATAACCTCCTTGTAGGAGGTGCCATCTTCTCGACAGTCGCACCTTACATGTCAGGAGCTATCGCGGTAGGCGAGGAAAAGCGCGGAATAAAGACAGTAAGCATCTTTGTCTCTGTCATTTCCGTCGTAATGATCATCGTCTGCACTATAGGTACGATTTTCTCCAAACCTATATATTCTCTTTATGCGTTGAGATCGGGAGGGGACAACGGCATCGACGCCACCACGCTGGAACTTGCTTCCAACGCCTCGAAACTGCTCTTCCCGCAGATCTTCTTCATCATGCTTGCAGCGCTCTGCATAGGCATCATGAATTCTTATAAGAGATTTACCGCTACTTCATTCGGTCCTACGATCTATAACATCTGTGTTCTGGTTTCCCTGATCGTATTTGCAGGAAGTTCTCCGGAAAAGCTCTATATGACAACAGGCGGCATACTCGTATCTGCGATCATTTATTTCCTGTTTCAATACTTTATGGGCTTCGACAAACTGAAGCAGTTCAAGTTCTGTTTCAAGCCCAATGATCAGGAATTCAAGAGATTGTTCAGACGTGCCATACCGATCCTTATCTCGTCATCGATCGTTCAGATCAATGTGGTAGTACTTAATTATTTCGCAGGTCAGTTTGATTCGGGAAGCATATACGGTTTCCGTAACGCATCTACCATATGGCAGATACCGTACGGAATCTTTACGGTTGCCATCAGCACGGTAATGACGCCTGAACTCGCAGGTCTGTATGAAGCCAAGAAGAAAAAGGAAGCTTCCGATCTGCTCTCGCGCAGTCTTAAGACATCCATGTTCATTATGATCCCGGCATCGCTCTTTATCTGGCTTGAGAGTATTGATGTAGTTAAAGCCATATATCAGTGGACTTCAAGTTATACCAACGACAATGCCCAGACGGCATCTGTATTCCTCAAGGGTTTTGTTACCGCTATCATTACGGCTTCAGTAATCCATATCGTAAACCACGCTTTCTATGCAATAGGCAAGACCAAGGTGCCTTTTGCATCTGCTGTCGTAGGAATGATCCTTAATCCGGTCTTCTGCTGGACATTCATCAGATTAGGACTTGGTCCTTTGTCTCTGTCAGCAGCTTATTCTCTTACGAATTTCCTGCAGATGGTATTCCTGATAGTAATCTACTGTCAGAACAAAGAACTTGCTCCGAAGAAGATGATCCCGATGCTCGCCAAGAGTGTTGCTTGCTCCGTTGTGGCATTTGTTGTAGTAATGATGTTTGATTACCTGATGCCTGCCCAGGGCGGTAAGATAACGCAGCTTGCGATAATCTCGGCAAAGGGAGCGGCATGTCTGGTGGTTTACTTCGGAATGGGCCTTGCACTTAAGATGGATGAAGCCACATTCTGGATCAATAAGCTTAGGTCAAAAGTCGGCGGCAGAGCTCAAAAGAAGGCCAAAGAGATCGAATAATGTCTTTGCTGTACCTTTAATGGTACTAATATTCCGAAATGTCGATTTTGTCGGTTTTTGTCGGATTTTTTCGATTGACAAAGTAGTATCATAACAATACAATGAATTCATAAATTATCGAACAATTGTTCATATTCGTTTTTGGAGGTAATTATGGCAAAGAGTAAGAATGCCGGCAAGGGTTCCGTTGCCCAGGTGCAGGATCAGAGCGCGCGTAAGAAGGCTCTTGAAGATGCTATGGCTCAGATCGAGAAGCAGTTCGGTCAGGGCGCAGTCATGAGGATGGGCGACCGCACACAGGTTGACATCGATACAGTACCCACAGGTGCATTGACCCTTGATATCGCTCTCGGTATCGGCGGACTTCCCAGAGGAAGGATCATCGAGATATACGGACCTGAATCTTCAGGTAAGACCACAGTAGCGCTTCACTGTGTTGCTGAAGCCCAGAAGATGGGCGGCACATGTGCATTCATCGATGCTGAGCATGCCCTTGATGCAGTATATGCAGGCAATATCGGCGTTGATGTTGATAATCTTCTTTTATCCCAGCCTGATACAGGCGAACAGGCACTTGAGATCTGCGAGACACTTGTCAGGAGCGGATGCATCGATGTAGTAGTAATCGACTCAGTTGCTGCTCTCGTACCCAAAGCTGAGATCGACGGTGAGATGGGTGATTCCCATGTAGGACTTCAGGCAAGACTCATGAGCCAGGCTTTAAGAAAGCTTGCTCCCGTAGTTTCAAAGTCCAATTGTATCTGTATCTTTATCAACCAGCTCCGTGAGAAGGTCGGCGTTATGTTCGGTAACCCCGAGACCACTCCGGGCGGCCGTGCACTTAAGTTCTATGCTTCCGTAAGACTTGATGTCAGAAGGGTAGAGACTCTCAGGAACGGTACTGACGTTATCGGTAACCACACCAGAGTAAGAGTCGTTAAGAACAAGGTCGCTCCTCCGCTCAAGGAAGCAGAGTTTGATATCCTATACGGTCACGGTATCTCTAATGAAGGATGCATACTTGATCTTGCCGTTACGAACAATATCGTTGACAAGAGCGGCTCCTGGTTCTCTTATAACGGAAGCAAGATTGCTCAGGGCAGAGATGCTGCCAAGCAGTTCCTTATCGAGCATCCGGATGTTATGAGCGAGATCGAGACCAAAGTCAGAGAATCTTACATGCCTGCTGACGATGATGCAGATGATCAGGGATCTGATGTTGCCGCAGCTGACAATGCATCAGCAAGCGGCAGCGCTGATGATTCCGATGACGATATCTTAGGCATCGATGTCTGATTCTTCAGTCTCTTCAGCAGTTACCTGCGCGATAAACCACATTGGCACCGGGATATATTCATCCGGTAAGATCGTTTCCTACTTACTGACCAAGGGCTTCCCGGATGATATATCTTATGCTGCTGTGGCTGAACTTGAACAGCGAGGTTATATAGATGACTATCGTGCTTCGCGCAAGGTCATTAATGCGAGGACAGGTAAAAAGCAGGAGAGCAAGAATTACATCTATAACAGGCTTCTTCAGGCAGGCATCAAGGAGATTGTCGCAGAAGATATTTCCAAGTCGCTCGAAGCTGATCTTGATACCTGTAAGAAGCTCTTTGATGCAAGCTTTACTTCTTCGGGGGTAGAAAAGGAAGAATTCCTGAAGCTTGGAAAGCTTAGAGGTTATTCAATGGAGATCTCCTGTAAGGCATATGATCTCTGGGTAACCGATCATGAATGATAACCAGTGTTTTCCTATGGATATGACGATACCGGCATGACTTAATGCCGGTATTGTTATGTTGGAATTCTTATTCGGATTATGATAATCTTCTTATGCAGCAAAGTTGCTTAGATTGGCGGAAAATCAATTGAAGATCTGTTTTATTGGCGATATCGTCGGGAATGCCGGAAGAAGAGCGATAAGATCGTTGCTGCCGGGTATTCTTAGTTCTAATGACATTGACTGTTGCATTATCAATGCTGAGAACAGTGCTCATGGTCTGGGAGTTAATTCAAAGATAATCTATGAGTTGGATCAGTCGGGTGCTGATATTATTACGCTCGGCAATCATACTTTCTCAAACTCCAAATTCTTGAGCGAGATAGATGACCATTCTAATGTTGTCAGACCATCCAATGTAACACCTCCGTGGAGAGGCCGTGATTATGTTATTTTCGAGAAGGGTGATGAGAAGCTCGGCGTTATCAATCTTCTCGGGCAGATAGAGATGATGCCTGTTCCGGACAGTCCTTTTTCCAAGGCCGATGAATTGGTCGAGACACTTAAGGGCCGGGGATGCACTTCGATATTTGTGGATTTCCATGCTGAAGCTACCTCCGAGAAGCAGCTTATGGGTTTTTATCTCGATGGTAAGGTCACTTGTGTTGCAGGCACTCACACTCATATACAGACTGCTGATGAGAGGATCCTTCCTGAAGGCACCGGATATATTACTGATGCCGGAATGACGGGTGCTTATGATTCGGTCCTGGGCATGAAGATCGATGCATCTTATGTCAGATTGGTAAAAAAGCTTCCTTGCAGATATGAACCTGCGGATGGGCCTGCGATAATTTGTGGTATTATCTTTGAGACGAATAAAACGGGGAGATGCCTGAGCATCAGGCGTTTTTGTGAATATGAGTGATAAAAAGTCAAGTTCAGTGGCAATGATCTTTTTCTTTGCTTTCCTGACTATATTTCTTGTTATAGCGGATCAGTTCATCAAGAGGGCTGTTTCCTTTAAGATGAATCTGTACGATCAGATCGTGGTTATACCCAATTTCTTCTCCATCTACTTTTGTGTGAATACGGGAAGCGCATTCAGTTTCCTTGCAGATAAGACTTGGGGCATCTATGTTCTCTCATGTATATCGCTTGTAATCGGAACGATCATCCTGCTCCTTATGTTTGTGGCAGTGCAGAACAGGATGAAACTTCTTTCCGTGACATTCTGTCTGATATCTGCCGGTGCTTACGGAAACCTTATTGACAGGTTTGCTCTCAAGTATGTTATCGATTACCTGAGGTTTGATTTCGGCACATATACATTCCCGATCTTTAATTTTGCGGACATTTGCGCCGTTGTAGGCACATTTTTGTTTGTATTCGTTATATTCTTCGGTAAAGACGAATTTGATAATTTCTGGAATGCGATAAGAGGAATCTTCAAGAAGAATGCCTGAGCTCATACTTACATGCAAAGAAGAAGGCGAGAGGCTGGATGTATTCATATCATCCAACTGTGAGGATTATTCGCGTTCTTTCTTCAATCAGCTCATCAAAGACGGCAAGGTCGAAGTTAACGGCAAGGTCGCCAAGAAATCCGGCTTAAAGCTTGAAGCAGGCGATGTTATCAAGGCTGATATCCCTGAACCCGTATCAACTGAGAATGTGGCTCAAGATATACCTTTGGATATTGTATATGAAGATTCCGACCTGATAATCATCAATAAGCCGCAGGGACTGGTAGTGCATCCAGCTGCAGGACACCATGACGGAACCCTTGTAAATGCGCTTCTGTCTCATTGCGGTGATGAATTATCCGATATAAACGGCGTCATAAGACCCGGCATCGTCCACAGGATCGACAAGGATACTTCCGGACTTATGATCGCCTGCAAGAACAACGATACACATATAAAACTTGCTGACATGCTATCAAGACACGAGATCGTACGTGAATACAGAGCAATCGTATACGGCGTTGTATCTCCCGATAAAGGCACCGTTAATGCCCCGATAGGCAGATCCGACAAAGACAGAAGGAAGATGGCAGTCGTAGCAGGAGGCAAGCCTTCCGTTACGCATTTCGAGGTCATACAGAGGTATGCAGAGGCAACGGATCTTAAGCTAAAGCTTGAGACGGGAAGGACTCACCAGATCAGGGTGCATATGTCTTATATAGGCCATCCCGTGTGCGGAGACCCGGTTTATGCCGGCAAACGCAAGAAATTCGGGCTTGAGGGCCAGGCTCTTCACAGCTGTTCCATTACTTTTACGCACCCCAGAACGGGTGAACAGATGCATTTTGAGGTCGATGTGCCTGATTATTATAAGAATCTGCTCAAAGACCTTCATGAGATTTAAGATTGACGATTCGCGCCAAGTATCTGATAATTTTATTATTATTAATTAAGGAGCTTTGATGAGCGAGAGGATCGATAATCTTAGCAGCGCAGATCTGGCTGTAGTAAATTACTTTGACAGGATTTCACGTAAACTGGACGTTACTTTGGAAGTAGACGGCAGCAGTGTTGTTATCGACGGGGAAGATGGTCTCAAGAGACTCAGGGCCCGCGAATGCATTGAAGCTCTTGTTATGTTCGCGCAGAAGGAAGACATCGATGCGAGATTCGTAGATTATGTAATCTATCTGGCTTCCACGGGAAAACTCGAAGAATTCATCAGTGTTGGTGATGAAGTATTCTACATGACTCCTACAGGCCGTCCCGTTAAGGCTAAGACTTTGGGACAGCAGTTCTATATCGATGCTCTTAAGAGGTCTGAACTCGTTATTTGTTCAGGTCCCGCTGGTACCGGTAAGACTTTTCTCGGTGTTGCTATGGCCGTAAAGGCTTTCAGGAACAGGGAAGTATCGAGGATCATCCTTACAAGACCAGCGATCGAAGCCGGAGAGAGGCTTGGCTTTTTGCCGGGCGATATCGAAGAGAAGGTCAATCCGTATATGAGACCTATCTACGATGCCCTTGAAGTGCTTCTCGGACAGGAACTCTTTGACAGATACTACGAGAAGGGTCTGATAGAGGTTTCTCCTTTGGCATTTATGCGAGGAAGGAACCTGGATGACTGTTTCGTACTTCTTGACGAGGCTCAGAATACCACTTCAGAGCAGATGAAGATGTTCCTTACCAGAATAGGTCTTAATTGCAAGGCTTGTGTATGCGGCGATTATACGCAGATCGACCTTCCCAGAGGAGTAAAGAGCGGTCTTGCTGATGCCGTTGATGTTCTTGAAGAAGTTGAAGGAATAAGCATTGTTAATCTCTCTGATACTGACATTGTGCGTAACAGCCTTGTACAAAGGATCGTAAACGCATATAACTCCCGCGATAAGAAGACCGGAGGTGAGACTGAACATGAATAATCCTGCCCATAAGGGATCATCGGTACTCAGGATCCTTACACTTATCCTTGCTGTGGTGATAGTTATCATCGTCGTATTCTCAGGTTCTTTGCCCGAGAGTTATGACTATACGCCCGGTTCGGTTGCTCAGACTGATATATTTGCTCCCAGGACTTTTGTTGATACATATGAGACTGAACAGAAAGCCGTCATTGCCAGGAATTCCGTTACGGCCATATTCATCCGTTCGGAAGAACTCTCTGAACAGAACGTGGACAGGGTAGTAGATTTCTTCGATCTGGTGCAGCAGGAGAGATCCCAGATGGTTGTAACCGCACCCGGTTCTCCGGCACCCATATCTGCTGATGAAGCCGCTTCTCAGCTTTCAGTCAATCTCTACCAGACATTTGGTGCCTCAGTAACTGCCGAAGATCTGGTCGTCTTCATGTCAATGTCTGATTCTTCTTACAGCTATATCAGGGACAAGGCGATCTCAATGACCGAGCTTATAATGGTTGATGATATCGACGAGGCCGTTCTTGAAGCAGCCATCGATAATCAGATCAATTCCTTCAAGGAGACGAACCCTTCTTATTCGACATACGCAGATGCATTGCAGCTCGTATTCAAGGGTATCCTCAAGCCTAATTCCGTATTTGACGAGAAAGCCACAAACGATCAGGCTGAAAACGCTTATCTTGCCGTAAAGAGTGATCCTGTTACCGTTGAGAAGGGAACCAGGATCGTTACTTCCGGCGACGTCATTACCGAGCATCAGTATCAGAATCTTATCGATCTCGAGCTGATCCGTGACAGGACATTCAATCTCGTCATTCTCTTAAGAGATATCTGCTATGTTCTGGTCAT